>SHWT01000057.1 GCA_009693715.1 Chitinophagaceae bacterium | reverse complement strand
CATTGGATCTTTTCTTAAATCAATCGCTTCTTGTTTTTTAAACTCATCCGCTAAAAAGTCCATGATCACTTTATCAAAATCATCACCACCCAAATGCGTATCTCCATTCGTTGATTTTACTTCAAATACACCATCTCCTAAATCCAAGATAGAAATATCAAAAGTTCCACCACCCAAATCGAATACTGCAATTTTTTGCTCTATATTTTTTTTATCTAAACCATAAGCCAATGCCGCAGCAGTGGGTTCGTTTACAATTCTGCGAACATTTAAGCCAGCAATTTCTCCCGCTTCTTTGGTTGCTTGACGTTGGGCATCATTAAAATAAGCAGGTACGGTAATGACCGCATCTGTTACTTCAGTTCCCAAATAATCTTCCGCAGTTTTTTTCATTTTTTGTAAAACCATTGCTGAAATTTCTTGTGGGGTATACATACGATCATCGATCGCTACACGCACTGTATCATTTTCACCTTGTACTATTTTATAGCTCCAGTGACTTTTCTCTTCTGAAATTTCATTAAAACGACGACCCATAAAACGCTTTACACTCGATATCGTGTTTTGAGGATTAGTGATGGCTTGACGCTTAGCAGGATCTCCTACTTTACGCTCCCCATTTTTTAAAAACGCGACAACCGATGGCGTAGTTCTACGTCCTTCGTCATTGGCGATAACTACTGGTTCGCCACCTTCCATAACTGATACGCAACTATTTGTGGTACCTAAGTCAATTCCTATTATTTTTCCCATAATGCTTGATTTTCAATGTTTAATTACCCTATCATTGACAATCATTATGCCATTGGCAGATAGGTGCAAATTTGTCATAAATGGCAGAAAATCAGCCTAATTCATGCTCTGAAATGGCATATATTTGAAATAAAGAGGCAGAAAAGTCAGTTATCAGGTACAAATAATGAGCGGTTTAAGCAGATTATCTTTTAGCCACAACCGACTTAAAAGTGAAGTTTTTTTGGCTGGTATAGCTAAAAATGACCACAAAAAAGGTGGTAACAATTTTGGCTAAAGTTGGATACCAACCAAAATAATCAACAAATAACTTCAAAAAGATATAGTTTAAAATAATACATCCAAATACCACAAAAAAGTATTTCAATAGCTGCTTCCTTTTAGGCACCGTGGTTTCTTGAAATACCACATACCTACTTAAATAAAAACCGATGGGGAAAGTAATACAAAAACTGATGATAAAGGAAGCGATATGGGGGCTAATACTTAATCCACTAATATGAATAATTTCCTTGTGTAAAATGTAATTATAGGAAACAAAGAACAATAAGATATCAAGTACGGTATTGGCACCGCCACAGGCTGCATACCGGAAAGTTTTCAACGACATTAGATTTTGAAAAACCGGGTAAACCCAATCAATCAATTTAAGAATGATTTGACTAATTATTTCATGCAGTTTTAACATGTATGCACAAAGGTAATCTTAATTAATTACTTTTGCATGAGGCAACCCTACTTTATGAATTTGATAACTAATTTAAAGCAGTCCACATCCAAATGTATTCATACATTATATGGTGTAAATATACCAGCAGATCAAGTATTGGTGAACGCCACCAAACCTGAAATTGAAGGTGATTATACCATTGTATTATTTGCATTTGTGAAACAATTAGGAAAAAGCCCAGATGCTTTAGGAAATGAACTAGGTGCTGCAATGATGGCTGATATGCCAGGGGTTCTTACGCAATTTAATATTGTCAAAGGTTTTTTAAACTTTACGATCAGTAATGATTATTGGTTTGATTTTATCAATAGTACTGATCCAAATCAATTAGTACCCGCTACTGAAAACAAACAAAAGATGATGGTGGAGTATTCCTCCCCCAATACCAATAAGCCATTACACTTAGGGCATTTAAGAAATAATTTTTTAGGCTGGAGCATTGCTGAGATTTTAAAATTACAAGGACATGAAGTTTTTAAAACATGTATTGTAAATGATCGCGGTATTCATATTTGCAAAAGCATGATTGCTTGGCAAAAATTCGCAAATGGCGCAACCCCTGCTGACACCCATCAAAAAGGAGATCATTTTGTAGGGGACTACTATGTCAAATACAATGATGCCTATAAAGCAGAAGTCGCTGAGTTAGTTGCTGGTGGCATGTTACTAGAAACTGCTGAAAAGGAAGCCCCCATTTTAAAAGGCGCGCAAGCTATGTTGTTACTATGGGAACAAGGTGATGCAGCAACCATTGACTTATGGAAAAAAATGAATGCATGGGTGTACGAAGGATTTGAGGTGACTTATAAAAAAATTGGCTCTGATTTTTTAAAAACCTATTATGAAAGCAATACCTATTTATTAGGGAAAGAATTGGTTGGAGAAGGTCTCGTAAAAAAGGTATTTTTTCAAAAAGATGATAGTTCGGTTTGGATTGATTTAACCAGCGAGGGATTAGACGAAAAAATTGTGCGTCGAAAAGATGGCACTTCCGTATACATGACGCAGGATATTGGACTTGCACAATTAAAACAAAAAGAATTTAATACGGATGCAAGTATCTATGTAGTGGGTGATGAACAAAACTATCATTTTAAAGTATTGAAATTAATTTGTCAAAAGTTACAATTACCCGCAGCTGATGGCATATATCATTTAAGCTATGGCATGGTTGAACTTCCTACAGGTAAAATGAAAAGTCGTGAAGGCACCGTGGTAGATGCAGATGATTTGGTGGATGAAATGATTAAAATTTCGAAAGAAAAAACGGAAGCCTTGGGTAAAGTGTCTGATTTCACGCCAACACAACTTGAAGAATTATACAACACCATTGGATTAGGGGCGCTTAAATTTTTCCTTTTAAGGGTTGATCCTAAAAAGAAAATGATTTTCAATCCTGAAGAGAGTATTGATTTTCATGGTTTCACGGGTCCATTCATACAATACACGCACGCGCGTATCAAGAGCATTTTACGCAAAACTGGAACAGCGGTAACACTTACTCCAAATGAATTATTGCCATTAGAAAAACAGTTGGCGATTGAATTATCGCTATTCCCAGCCATCATTAATGAAGCTGCTGATAATTTAGACCCTTCAAAAATTGCGATATACGCATTTAATTTGGCGAAGCTTTTCAATACCTTTTATACCGAACATTCTATTGCAAATGCGGACACAGAGACTAAAAAACAATTAAGAATTAAGATTGGAATTTTAACAGCGGCTACATTACAAAAAGCAATGGACTGTTTGGGTATTTCGGTTCCAGAACAAATGTAATTTTTTCCCAAAAAAGTTTTTTGATTTAAGTAAAATTAACTTCGCTTCAACTTTGAATTCTTATACACTTCAGGTGTTTCTTCTTCGAATCCCCACTGCGTTAATAATTCATTCATTTGCTCCTTAGGAAGTGTTGCTTGATCATAATGTCCTGCATTCATTTTTTGTCGCATGGCTTCGTAAATACTCACGGCACAAGCCACTGAAATATTTAAGCTTTGAATAATCCCCATTTGCGGGATAATTAAATTACCATCCGCTAAGTTTCTAAATTCTTCCGTAACACCTGCATGTTCATTGCCAAATACCAAGGCAACGGATTCTGTAAAATTAATATCATGTAAGCTCACCGCATCGCTTGATAAATGGGTAGTCAATATTTTCTTGAAATTTTTTCTTAATGCCAACACACAGGCTTCTAAATTATCAAACTCATGTATGGTCAACCATTTTAATGCACTACTGCTACTGCGATAGCCCCATTTTTTATGTCGCGGTATTTTAGTAGTGAGTACATACACATCCTGTATCCCCACAGCATCACAAGTGCGCATTACAGCAGATACATTATGCGGATCCTGTACATTTTCCAACACCACCGTCAAATTGGCTTGTCGTTTGCTTAAGACTTTTAATAATTTATTTGTACGTTCTGGTGTCATAATCGGCTAATCATTTAATTCAATTACATTATCAATTAATAAATCTTACTTAACAAATGGAGCCCGGTATTGCACGCCCAATCCAGGTTTTGTTAAGGGTGCTATTTTGCCATTGTTTTGCGCAAAACTAAAATCAAGGCCTACCCCATTCAGCTCCGTCATTAATAATGGCCCATCCATATCTACATAATCCAATTGTGGTAAAAACTGTGCAATAGCTGCTGAACCAATCACACTTTCATTCATACTTCCCATCATTACTTTCAATCCTAAGTTTTTTGCTTCCTTAATCATTCTTAATGCAGGAGTGGGTCCACTACATTTGGTTAACTTTATATTGATGCCATGAAAATAATTTGCACAAGTTGCTACGTCTTTTTCAAACACACAAGTTTCATCCGCAAACAATGGTAATACAGATTGCTTTTTTAATGCTGCCATACCATCCCAATTATCTTTTGCCAAAGGCTGTTCTATTAGTTCAACGCCTAATTTTTCGAATGCAGGTATTTTAATTAAAGCTTCCTCCGTTGTCCAACCCGCATTGGCATCTACGCGAAAAGGTACCGTGGTATGTTTGCGTAAAGCGGTTAGCATTTCAATATCATAATCGGTTCCCACTTTCACTTTGTAAATAGACCATGGATGTGCTTTCATCTTTTCCACCATTTTCTCTATTGGATCAATCCCTAAAGTATAATCACAGATAGGTGTTGGTGTGGCATTGTCCCAGGTAGTTTGCCACATTTCATGAAGGGGTTGCTTTTTCATTTGTCCAAACAAATCCCAGCCTGCCATGTCTAAAGCACAAACTAAAAATGGATCCTTGGGAAACAAATGATGTAAAAAATGCCAGAATCTTTCAGGATCAATCAATGCAAATTTTTCTATGAGTTTTCTTTGCTTGTCTAATTGCGCCATCATCTCTTGCACCGTTACATTATAATACACAATGGCTGGCGCTTCCCCATAACCAACCCAATTGCCTAAAGACAATTTAACCATCAAGCTATGCTGATGCGTTTTAGTTCGACCATTTGAAATGGTGAAAGGATACTCAAAAGGTAATTGCTGTTCCCAAAATTCTAATTGCACTAATCTAATTTTTTGCTAAGATACAAAACATTAGCGTCCGCTTAATTGGATGGTCTTTTTCCACTGCTTATTAAATTCATCTTGTTTTAATAAGTTTTCAAGGGTAATATGGATGCTGCATTGCCAATAAGTATGGTTTAAAAACTTTATAGTTATTAAATATGTAACAAGGTTATTTTAAAATCCGACTTATCAATTCCAAAGGCTGCACATCCATCTATTTTGCAATTCAATCATTTGGTCTTAATTTGTATCAAATAGGCATAAAGATCAAAAAGAGTGTATGAAAAGAACATATTAAAAGTAAAAACTTAAGATAATTTAAAACAACAAACATAAATATTGGTATATTGCTAATTATCAAGTGCTTAGCGAAAAATAAATGGACAAAATTGTGATATATACGGATGGTTCCTCTAGAGGAAATCCAGGGCCCGGTGGTTATGGGGCAATATTGATGTGGGGAGAAAAAATGAAAGAACTTTCAGGCGCCTACCGGAAAACCACGAACAATCGAATGGAGTTATTAGGCGTAATCAAGGCCCTACTTTCGATCAAAAAAAGAGAATTGCCCATACACATTTATACCGACAGCAAATACGTCGTTGAGTCGGTGGAGAAAAAGTGGCTAGATAATTGGATCAAAACTGACTTTAAAGGAGGTAAAAAAAACAAAGACCTGTGGTTACAGTACCACAAGATTGCTGGTCCTTTTACGATTAAATTTCATTGGGTGAAAGGGCATGCCAACAATCCATTCAACAATCGCTGTGACGAATTAGCGACCCAAGCTGCCGATAGCGGTCCTTGGGAAATTGATACTGCATTTGAAGCCGCGCAAGCTTAAATGGGGTTGATTAATGACATAGGAAAATCACAAACTGCATTACTAGGAAAATTCACACTGAATTTGGGGAACTTACAAAAAAGAGGTTTCGAATTATACCGTTTTATATTGTGGCACCATTAAACGGAAGCTGCCAAATAAAACGCCACCGAATACCAAAGTACTTGCAACACTGTATGGATAAAATGGCAAACCATCGACCATTGTTTGCATGAGTCCTGTCATATTTAAAGCATGGTGATATCCACCCCCTTGCGCCCAAACTAAAAAGTTGGAAACCAAAAAATAAACAGTGGGTGCAGCCAGAAAGCCAATCACAAATTTTGAAACTTTATTGTTTTGTAATCCAAATCCAAATACCGCAGTACCTGCAATTAAAACATAGTTTAATAATTGTCCGCTATAAAAACCTTCTATGGGTGACAAATGGTAAATGAATAATACTTGGTATAACAAATCTGAAATAAACATGGATAAAATCGGCAATAAAAATGCATATTGCTTTTGTTTAGAAAACAAGGATCCTCCAAATAATGCAATTGCAATTTGCGGTGCAAAACCATAAGGACGTCCTGGCATTACACGATACAATGCACTTGTTGCAATCATGATCACTAAAGCAATAATTATTTGTTTATTTAATCTCATCGTTATTATTTTTCTATGGGTTTATCCTTCTTCAGATATGATTTAAATGAATTAGGTTTTTCAAAAATAAGGATTCAAATTTACATTGCAGAATTTACATTTTCCTCAAATGTGAATAACCTTATGGAACAAATGACTTAAACATTACGGAATCGCTATTGGCAGTCAATACAACCGATTGTCCTGCCGGCAACATAGCCACTTGGCCTGCATTTAATACGAGCGTATCCAACTGAATTCCGCCTTGGGTCAACAATACCATTTCCAATCCACTAGTATTAATTGTGTAAGATTTATCCTTGAGAAGGGTGATTTTTGTTAAACTAAAATCAGGAACTGGGCAAGGATAGGTTGTTTCATGTACATTCAAAGCCTCCCCTTTTAAAACATGTGGATAGGTTGGGATAAATTTCACTTGCTGTATGAGCTCATTCACATCCACGTGTTTTGTTGTTAACCCACCCCTCAATACATTATCACTATTCGCCATCAACTCAATATTCTGACCTTCCAAATAAGCATGCAGTAACCCCGCTCCTTGAAAAACACCTTCGTATTTTGCTACTTGGACAATGTTTAAAATATAGATGGAGAAAATTCCTTTGTCAATATTTTTATCTGGAATGTGACCATCATAATATTTATTCGCCCACCAATGCGGATGTGATTTATCAACTGTTCCATTTTTAACTGAACGCACTGCATCCAAGATTAATGGCTTTAATATATAATCCGAGTCCTCCGAAGAAAGCTGCATAAAAAAACGATACAGCCCTTCATAATCAACGCCTCTAAAGTGATCTTGCAATGGATTAAAATAAGAAAATTCTTTTAATCTTGCCTCTAGTAATTCAGGTGCTAAAAATCCATGTAATAACCAAAAATCGCTCAAGGCCACCATGACTTCTGGCTTGTGATTTTTGTCTTTATAATTTCTTACAGCTGCATTCAAATCAATACCAGCTGCCTCCTCCTTCTCATAACCAAGGATTGCATTTTGTATGTTTGGATGCGCTTGAATACTTAACATTTTAGCTACATCCAACACCTTATATAAATAAGGGAGTGTTCCAAAATTTGCTAGCGTTTTTTCACCCAATAGCATTGCCCCATTGTCCGCTAACATTTTATCTAATAAAACAACGCCCTGCTCCGTTGTTATTTCTGAAACAGCAGCAGGATGCGCGCCCATCCAATATTCAGCATAAGGCGTATTGTTTGGATTTTCCTCCCCCATTAATGCAGGAATAAATTGGGTACCTCCCCAATCATAATGCCGATGCTTTCCTTGTAATTTATACGCTTTTTGCATGTATTTTATTCCGTTAGGTTTACGTCTAATACTTGATTATTATGAATAACAAAGATACTGGGTTTTTGGGCGAAAACATAGCCGCACAATACCTAACACAAAACGGATTTGAAATTTTACACCGTAATTGGCGCTATAAACATCTTGAAATTGATATTATCGCGTTTAAAGATGGTATACTGCATATCGTAGAAGTTAAAACCAGAACAGACCACCAATTTGGCTTTCCCGAGCAAGCCATCACTTCAAAAAAAATGCAGTTTTTAAAAAATGCGGCTGCGCATTACCAATACGAATACCCACAATGGAAATATATACAGTTTGATGTCGCTGCATTATTGTTAACGCCATTAAAGGAGTGGGACTTGCTTTTTATTACAGATGTTTATTTTTGATGTTTATTGCAACAATGCTTGCATTTTCTCCACCATCTTATAAGTAGCTGGACATAATTCCACATTTTGTTTGTGCACATGCACATAATCTACCATCTTCTTTTTAGTCAAATGTGGAAATCCAGCGCAATCCGTAGGACGCACTTCGTATATATTACACTTATGCGTTTTTAAATTCAAAAACTGACAAGGATTTAATTTATTCAACCAATCATTATCTTTCTTATCATAACGAAGCCAATTTTCTTTAAATTCTTTAGGGGTTGTATTTAAATGTGCAGCAATTCTTTTTATATCTCTAGGTGTAAAGGTAGGTGTCATTGTTTTACAACAATTTGCACAGCTTAAACAATCCACTTCTTTCCAAACCTCCTTATTCATTTCTTCCGCATTGGCTTCCCATACTTTTGAATTATGCTTGCTTGTTTTAGTTAAAAAAGATTTTAATTGTTTACCGTTGTGTCTTACTTTCTGCTTAAATGACCTTAAATTTACTTTCATATAATGTTTAATCTGAAGTGGAATCAGACGCGAAATAAAATCATTATAGCTTAACTATCAAATCTATTATATCAGTATCATGCATTGGACTGTCTATAAAAAAGGATTTAAGGCTTTTTTACAACTTGAGAAATCATTAAGTGATCATTCGGTAGAAGCCTATTTAAGAGATATTGATAAATTATCCGACTATTTAGTATCCATCAACGCCCCTGTAAGTCCCGCGGATGTTACCTTACAACACTTGCAATCATTCATGCAAAGTATTGGTGAAATGGAGATGGCCCCTACGTCACAGGCTCGAATAATTTCTGGGATTAAATCTTTTTTTAAATACTGTTTATTGGAACAAATTTGTAGCATAAACCCGACCACCTTACTCCCCACCCCAAAAACCAGCAGAAAACTTCCTGATGTATTAAGCTTCGAAGAAATTGAACAAGTAATTGCACAAATTGATTTGAGTAAGGCAGAAGGTGGTCGTAATAAAGCTATTTTAGAAACCATGTATAGTTCGGGATTAAGGGTAACTGAAGCTATTAATTTAAAAATTTCCTGCTTGTACCTAGATGTTGGCTTTATAAGAGTAATAGGCAAAGGAGATAAAGAAAGATTGGTCCCTATTGGCGCTGATGCTATTAAATTCATTAAGCTATATAAAGATACCATTCGGGTGCATCAAACGCCTGCAAAAGACAACGAGGATGTGTTGTTTTTAAACAACCGCGGTAAAGGGCTGAGCCGGGTTATGATTTTCTATATCATTAAAGACTTAATTAAGAAAGCGGGTATTACCAAGTCTATATCGCCCCACAGTTTCCGGCACTCATTTGCCACCCATTTGGTGGAAGGTGGCGCCGATTTAAGGGCCGTTCAGGAAATGTTAGGCCATGAAAGCATTACCACTACTGAAATTTATACCCATTTAAATAGGGAATTTTTGAGAGATACCCTAGATCGATTCCATCCAGCATTTAAAAAAAATAACCTATAATTCCCAAAAAAATATCTAGGTTTGTTATCTAAAATTATAACAATGAAAAAAATACTTTTTATTATTGGGACTTTTATGAGTTTGGTTGCAGGTGCACAAGTAAAAATGCCCGCTGCTAGCCCAACGCAAACATTAATTCAGGATTTTGGTTTAGGTAAAATTGAAATTGTTTATTCAAGACCAAGTTTAAAGGGACGCCCAGTTTATGGTAAAGGAACTTTGTTAGCTCCTTATGGCCAAGTTTGGCGCACGGGTGCAAATGGTGCAACCAAAGTGACTTTTTCTGATGCAGTAACTATTGGTGGTAAATTATTGCCTGCTGGCCCATATGGTTTATTTACAATCCCAGGTGAAAATGAGTGGACCATTATTTTCAATACAAATTCTAAAGGTTGGGGAAGCTTTGAGTACAAAGAAGCGGAAGATGTGGTAAGATTAACAGTAAAGCCTGAAATCACAAGTAATACCACTGAAACATTTTCAATTGGTGTTGGAAACATCACTCCTGAAACGGCTACGATTGGTTTGAAATGGGGCAAAGTCCTAGTGAATATCCCTGTATCTACGGATATTAAATCAACCGTTCGCAAACAAGTTGAAGCTACACTTGCTGCTACTACAGTAAATTCGAATGCTTATTCAGCTGCAGCTAATTTTTATTTCGACATGGATAAAGATTATGCAAAAGCTTTAGCCAACGTGAACAAAGCAATCGAGACAAATGCAAAAGCATATTGGTTGTTTTTATTAAAAGGGAAAGCACAAAAAGCCTTGGGTGATAAGGCCGGTGCTAAAGAAAGTGCAAATACTTGTATTAAATTAGCGACCGATGCAAAGAATGATGACTACATCCGCTCAGCGAATGAAGTATTAATAGGTTTATAATCTAATATTTCGAACTTTATTAAATGAGTATCCCAACGGAGGCTCATTTTTTTTAGCTATTTTTGTGACACACAAGCGGAGGTGGCGAAATTGGTAGACGCACTACCTTGAGGTGGTAGCGCTCATAAACCGGGCGTGGGAGTTCGAGTCTCCTCTTCCGCACAAAGCCCATTCAACAAAGTTGAATGGGCTTTTGTTTAACCGAACGCGTCAAGAACTTGTTCTTGAAAGCGTGAGGATAAACAAAAGCAAAAAATCACGTGAAACGTTATTTTTTTAAGGGCTTTGCGTACGCACCCACTCGGAGTCAAGCGAACGAAGTGAGCTAATCTCCGAGGAGCAGGTCGCAAGCTTGCTTGCGTAACTGCGATGGCATACAAAAGCAAAAAATCACGTGAAACGTTATTTTTTTAAGGGCTTTGCGTACGCCGCGAGGTTTTCCTTATTTGTTTCCTTGTTTTTTTGCATCTTTGTAACAGTAAAAAATCACTTATGTCAAATTACACCGTTTCCTGCCCCAAATGCTACCATAGCTTTGAGCCAACTGATGCTATCCGTGAGGAAGTGGAAAAAGAATTAAGGGGTAAAATGACCGATTGGCAAAAAAAGAAAGAGGAAGAAACCAATCAACTGCTCGCTGATCAAAAATTAAAAATTGAAAGCGAATTATCGGATCAATTAAAAAAGAACTTAGCCGAACAATACGAACACAAATTAAAACTTGCACAGGAAGGACAGGATAACATGGGAAAGCAAGTAAAAGAATTTCAAGAAAAGGAATTGTCTTATTTAAAACAAGAGCAAGCAATGCAAACCAGGGAAGCGGAACTTGAAATTGAACTACAACGAAAGTTAAATACAGAAAGAGAAAGCTTAAAAGTACAAATTCAAAAAGAAGAAGCGGAACGCTTATCAATAAAAGAACAAGAACACACCCTAAAAGTAAAAGAATTAGAGAAAAAGTTAGAGGACCAACAAAAGTTGGCAGAAGCAATGCGCCGCAAAGCAGAACAAGGTAGTATGCAAATGCAGGGTGAAGTGCAGGAATTATTATTAGAAGAATTATTGAAATCATGTTTTCCCTTCGATCAAATTTCAGAAGTAGGCAAAGGCGTTCGTGGCGCTGATTGTATTCAAACTGTTAGAAATAATTTAGGACAAGAAGCAGGAAAAATTATTTATGAAAGTAAACGCACTACTGCTTTTTCGCAAGAATGGATTGAAAAATTAAAAGCCGATATGCGCAGCCAAGGCGCCGACATAGCAATCATAGTAACGCAAACCTTCCCGAAAGACATGGATCGTTTTGGTGAAAAAGACGGCGTATATATCTGTTCCTTCCAGGAAGTAAAAAGTGTTGCCCTCCTATTAAGAAATGCCATTTTGAAAATATACGATACCAAAAAGAACCAGGTGAATAAGGGTGATAAAATGAGCTTATTGTATGATTACTTAACAGGCAATGAATTTGGAGAACAATGGAAAGCGGTAAGTGAAGGATTTAGACAAATGAGACAAAGCATACAAAGAGAACGTGATGCAATGGAAAAACTATGGAAATCCCGCGAAAAGCAATTAGAAAAAGTTTTATTGAACGCAATGCATATCAAAGGATCTATCGAAGGCATTGCAGGTGCCGATGCTATTAATTTAAATTTACTGGAGGACGAGGAACAAGTTTCCCTGGAAGATTAATTACTAGCCGCTTATTACATATAGCAAGTGACTGCAACATAGTCATCGCCAAAATGATAATCAAGTGTTACTTCTTTATTCTTTTCTTTATGCAATACAAATGCCAACAAACTCCCCTGCTTATTCGTAGCTAATTTTGGCACGTAAAAATCCCTACTAAAATCAATACCCAATTGTTCATGTTGTTTATACATGGCTTCCTTGGCTGCCCAAAAAAATGCAAGTTGATGCAAAGTTGCTTCTTCCGTCAAACCCACCAATAAATCTTTTTCTTTGTCATTCAAAAATTTGTGCGCGACTTTCAATATTCTAGGATGCATTAACTCAATATCAATTCCTATTGGACTTTTGTCGCAAACAGCACAGGCTGCATATCCTTTACAATGTGAAAATGAAAAATGAAACGGTACTCCTTTTAAATAGGGTTTTCCATTATCTGCCAGTATCAAATCAGCCAAATCAACTTCAGGCATCATTAATTTGAAAAGTAACCGCACCGCCAAATGTTGGATGCGCCTTTCCTCATTTTGTATAGGAATAGGTAATTGCATGTCTTCCTCAAAAAATGAAAGTGGCTCCCGTATCGCCCAAATGGCCAAATGGGAAGTGTCGTTGATATTTTGTTGATAAAAGAAAGGCATAAAAAAAAGCTTTGAGTTAAATTGCACCGCGGTTCGCACCGCTAAATTAAACATAAATACATAAAGATGATTTTATCTGATAAGCGCATTTTAGAAGAGATCGAAAAAGGAACGATAAAAATAACACCTTACGACAGGAGTGAATTGGGTAGTAATAGCTATGATGTACATTTAGGAAAATGGTTGGCTACTTATGACAACAATGTTTTGGATGCAAAAGCCCACAATACCATTACCTATTTTGAAATCCC
>SHWT01000056.1 GCA_009693715.1 Chitinophagaceae bacterium | reverse complement strand
CCACAAATTAGAATTAGAGGTATTGGATCAATCAATGCATCTGCAACACCCCTTTATGTAATTGATGGGATACCAGTAGTGAGTGGAGATATTTCTGGATTAAATAGTAATACCATCGCGGGTTTAAATGCAAATGATATTCAAAGTTTGACAGTGCTAAAAGATGCGTCTGCAACTTCTTTATATGGTTCTCGTGCTGCAAATGGCGTTGTATTAATTACGACCAAGGCAGGAAAATCTGGAAAGGCTAAAATTAATTTTACCTATCAAAAGGGATATAATAATAATACACTAGCCCCCGATCAAAAAACTTTAAATACGGACGAATATGTTCAGTATTATAAGGAAGGTTGGGTAAATTCAGGGAAGCCTGCATCTTCGTTTGATTCCTTATTAACTGCAAATGGGGTCAGTCGTTCTGTTAATACAGATTGGTTCAATGAAATATTAAGAACGGGACAATACAGTCAATATAATTTGAACGCGAGTGGGGGTACGCAAAAAAACACCTATTTCATTTCAGGAAGTTATTATAAATCAGATGCAACTACGAAGGGCATTGATTATGACAAAGCAACGTTTCGTGTTAATGTAAATTCTGAACTTACTAAAAAATTAAGCGTGAAAGCAGGCTTTAGTGGAAGTTTTCAAAGAACGAGTAACTTCTTAGGAGGAAGCTTTTTTGCCAATCCTATTAGAGCTATGTATCGATTGGCTCCGTGGTTACCTGTGTATAAAAGCGATGGCACCACTTACGAGCTAGGGTATAATAGTGGGTATAATCCGGTAGCCGTTATCAACACGACCAACCGAAATGCAAAAACTTATAATTTCTCAGCGAACACTTCTACTAAATATGAAATTGCCAAAGGCCTAACTTTTGAAGGAACTTATGCATTAGATTTTAACCATGCATTTAAAAGTATATACTATGATCCAAGAGTAGGTAATCTATATATTGCGGTAGGTGGAGCGATTGAAAATTACAGCCAAGACATTACCAACTGGGTGGCCACTAATATTATAAGATATAAAAAAGACTTCAATGACAAGAATAGTTTTGAGGCCTTTGCAGGATATGAAGCACAAAAAAGAAACGATGTAGATATTAGTATTGAAGTAAATGGTATCGCCCCAGGAACTAGCACTCCTGCCGGGGGATCAAGCCCTGTTTTAACGACAGGTACGGGAACGGGCAATACTTTGATTAGTAAATTTTTAAATACGAATTATACTTATGATGATAGATTTTTTGTATCTGGTTCATTAAGAGAAGATGCTTCATCAAGATTTGCAAGAAATTTTAGATCTGCTATTTTTTGGTCAGTAGGTACAGGTTGGAATATTCATAACGAGAAATTCTTTAAATCAAACTGGGTAAATGAATTAAAGTTAAGAGCAAGTTATGGTTATACTGGTAACCAAGGTATTGACAATTTTGAATCTCAGGGATTGTATAGTGCTGGAAGTGATTATAATTTACAATCCGGCCTAAGTTTAAGTCAATTATCTAATGATAACTTAACTTGGGAAAATAACATCCCATTAAATATTGGATTAGATTTCTCAGTATTAAAAGGGCGTATCTCAGGATCAGTAGAGTGGTATGATCGATTAAGTAGTAATCTATTAATTAGTCAATCTATTCCAAGTTTAAATGGAGTTAGTAGTGTTACCGTAAATAATGGTGCAATGAAAAATAGTGGAATAGAATTAACTATTTCTTCCGTGAATATTTCACCCTCATCAGCCAAGGGATTTAAATGGGTAACAGATTTCAATTTTACCACCAATAGAAATAGGATTACAGATATTGACTCCGCTTATTCTGGTAGTGCTGCGTATGATCGTAAAATTGGAAATGATTTTTATACGCACTTTCAAAGAGGGTATGCTGGCGTAAATCCTGCGAATGGAGAGGCGTTATGGTATACCTCAAGTGCAAAAGATTCTACGACCAATGTTTTTACAACCGCATTACCTAGAATTGCGCAAGGAAGCGCATTACCAAAGTTTTATACAGGTATGACCAATAGTTTCTCCTACCATGACTTTAAATTGAGTTTTCAATTGTATGCTTATTGGGGAAATACGATTTATGATCAATACGGCTATTTTCAAAAATCAGATGCCAACCTAGGTTTCTCAGATCAAAGTAATGGATTAAGCAAATATGAATATGCACGTCGCTGGACGACACCTGGTCAAATCACAGACGTTCCAAAGCCCGTTTTCTTGGGCACCCAATCCTCTGCAGGAAGCTATGAGAGTTCTCGTTTTTTATATGATGGAAGTTATATCCGCTTAAGAGATATTACCTTATCGTATAATTTGCCGAAATCTTTTTTAGCTAAAGCCAAATTAAACACAGCAAGGGTGTATGTTAGGGGACAAAATTTATTTACTTATACAGTAGATAAGCGATTTAATACAGACCCCGAGGTTTCTGTTGATGGTACGATGTCACAACGACCTCCGGTTTTTAGTACAATTTTATTTGGTTTAGACATTAATTTTTAATTTGAAATAATTTTATTATGAAAAATAAATATATCATTGCTCTATTTATAATTGCTATTAACTTAATGGCATGTAACAAAGATTTTCTGGACATTAAGCCAGAACAGAGTGTGCTGACACAAGACGTTTTTTCGAATGTCTCCGCTTCTCGTGCTGCAGTGAATGGACTGTATTCATTGATGCAATCTACCAGTTATTATGGTAGAGATGCAATGGTCATCCCAGAAGTGCTTTCAGATAATATGACAAGAAGCGTCAAAACTGGAAATAGATATACCGGTATGAATACCATGACACATACCGCAACAGATGCGAATGTGACTAGAATGTGGAGTCAAATATATAAGGTGGTTACAAATGCAAATGCTGTTATCGCTAATGAAGAAAATATTAAAAAGGCTGCTACTACATTACAAAAAGAAGAGGCAGCACAACTAGTGGGCGAAGCATATGCAGTGCGCGCATTGGCTTATTTTGATTTAGTAAAGTTTTTTGCTAGACCCCTAAATCATACTTCAGATGGATCACATCTTGGCGTGCCGTTGGTTTTATTACCCATTACTAGTATATCAGAAGTGGTATATCCCGCCAGGAATACAGCAAAAGAAGTGTATGCTCGTATCTATTTAGACATAGAAGAAGCTTTAAAAAGATTACCTGCTACAGGTAATGTGCTGTATGATGGAAAGGAGAATAATACCTTACAAAGATTAAGGTTCAACAAATTTTCCACTTTAGCACTAAAGGCAAGGGTGGCTATTTATACAGAAGATTGGCAAATCGTTATTGATGCCACTAATTTGGTAATCGCATCAGGAAAGTATACCTTATATCCATATGGATCGATGGTGCAAGATTTTAGAACACAAAATAGTAGTGAATCAATTTTTGAAGTAGCCAATAATACCAATGATAATGCAGGTACTGATTCTTATGCCTATTTGTCAAGCCAATCTGGATACGGAGAATTATTAGGTACCAGACAAACGATGAATATTAAAAGTACTGGTACTACACTATCTACTTTCAAAGGGCTTTACGATTGTTATTCCAATACGGATGTGAGAAGAAATTTTTTAAGCCTTGGAAATCGCAATTCACTAGGAGGCGAAGTAAATGTACCCTTGTGTACTAAGTATATCAACATTAGTACAAACATGGAAAACATTAAAGTTATTAGATTATCAGAAATGCATTTATCAAGGGCAGAAGCGATGGCTAGATTAGCTGTAAAGAATTCTGATGCAAATAGTTTAACGAGTTCTTTGGTAGATATTAATTTAATCAGAAAATCAAGAGATACTGCTTCTGCTACAAAAGCTTTTACTGCATCAATATTAGCGGTACCTCCTACGGGCGCAATCAAGGCAACAGCCTTATTAGATAGTATTATGGTAGAGCGTCGTAAAGAATTCGCCTTAGAAGGCCACAGAATTTTTGACTTAAATAGAACGAAAACAGATTATGTGAAAATAAATTCTGCAGGGAATAGTGCTTCAAGATTAATTCAATATGCTGCAACCACCAGCAGCTATTATTACAGAACTATTTTGCCTATACCAGTGACACAGGTTCAAAATAATCCAAAAATGGTTCAAAATCCAGGCTTTTAGATTATTTTAAAATATGAATAAACTGTTTTTTTCTCTGTGTAAAAATATATCCTTAACAATCCTATTACTATTTGCATTAACAAAAACTAATGCAAATAGTAATAGAGATACTTTACGTGTATTGTTTGTTGGTAACAGTTATATTTATTATAATAACTTACCACAGATGGTATCATTACTATCTGATAGCTTGAACACCAAGCTTATTTGTAAAAAATCAACCTTTGGTGGAGCTACACTCGGAGATCATTGGAATAGCAGAAAGGGCTTAAGGACCAGAGAAATTTTAGCGAAAGAAAAATTTGATATCGTCATTATCCAAGATAATAGTATGTGGCCATTAGAACATGGGGATAGCGTTTTGATGTATGGAAAATTATTCTGCGATTTGATTAAATCTAAAAATGCCACTCCTTATTTATATAATACTTGGTCAAGGGAGGCCACCCCGCAAACCCAAGGCGCTATTGATAAGGTATACCAAGAATTAGCCTTCCAAACAAAAGCAGTGTTGGTTCCGGTAGGCGGGGCTTGGGCAGAAGCCAAATTACAAAAACCCGCTACCCAATTATATTTTACTGACGGATCCCATCCATCACCGTTGGGAAGTTTTTTAATTGCATTATGCTTTGTGAAAAAAATAACGGGCTTACTGCCTACTAAATTTGCTACTGTATATAATTATCCAGCAATTGATAATGAAAGTATTCGATTAATGCAGGTATCAGAAAACGACATCCTTTTTTGTAGCAGCCTGGTAAATAATTATTTAAAATAAATTTATTGAAAAAACTTTTTACAAATCTCACCTTTTGGGTATTGGCTTCTATTACTGCCGGTATCTTAATTGGTTATATATCACCTAGCACTGGTGTTGCGATGCAACCCTTGGGTAAGTATTTTATTGATGTTGTTAAACTGTTTATAAACCCCATTATTTTATTGACCATTATCACTGGCATTTGCGGGATGAGTGATTTAAAAAAAGTGGGAAAGATAGGGGGCAAAGCAATATTGTATTTTGAAATTGTAACGACCATCGCATTAGTTATTGGTGTAGTGGTGGCATATGTAATTCAACCAGGCGCACATGTGGATACTTCGCATATTCAAAAAGCAGATATTTCTGCATACAAACAAGGGGCAGCTACTTTTTCTTGGTCTAGTTTTTTCAAAAGTAATATTACCATTCAGGTTTTAATTTTTGCGATCATTGCAGGAATCGTTATAAGTAAATTAAAACAACGTGAATTTATCATTTTAAAAATTAACTGGGCAAGTAAATATGTATTTAAAGGCTTGCATTTTGTTATGTATCTCGCACCTATTGGGGCTTTTGGGGGCATGGCTTATACTATTGGTAAATATGGGGTAAGTACTTTGTTACCATTGATGAAACTAATGGCATGCGTTTATATCACCATGGCCTTATTTGTAATTTTTATACTAGGCGCGGTTTTAAAATATTGTAAAGTCAATATATTTTCCTTTTTAAATTATATCAAAAAGGAGTTGCTAATTGTATTAGGCACTTCTTCCTCGGAGGCTGCACTTCCATCCTTAATGGAGAAGCTTGAAAAAATGGGTTGTTCAAAATCGGTTGTGGGACTAGTGATACCGGCAGGCTACTCCTTTAATTTAGATGGTACTTCCATTTATTTATCTATGGCTATAATTTTTTTAGCACAGGTGTTTAATATTCACTTAAGCATGGAACAAATATTTACCATCATTGCCATATTGATGGTTACTTCAAAAGGAGCTGCGGGCGTTACAGGCAGTGGTTTTATTGTATTGTCGTCCACATTAACTGCTACTAACATGATTCCTGTAGAAGGGTTGGCTTTATTGTTGGGTGTTGACAGATTCATGTCTGAAGCCAGAGCCATTACCAATTTCATAGGAAATGGTATTGCTACTATTTTTATATCCCACACGGAAAAATTATTGGATCATCCAAAAATGCATAAAGCATTTAGTAAGGAATCCCCACTAGACGAAGCTTAATAAAACAGGCCTTAATAAAAATTTAAGGCCTGTTTTATTTTCGTCTTATGATTTATTTAAAAAAGTAAGACTTTTTTAAAATACTATGCTCCGCTTCCTTAATAAAATTTAAGGCCTGTTTTATTTTCGTCTTATGATTTATTTAAAAAAGTAAGACTTTTTTAAAATACTATTCTCCGCTTCCTTAATAAAATTTTAAGGCCTGTTTTATTTTTCTCTTATGATTTATTTAAAAAAGTAAGACTTTTTTAAAATACTATTCTCCGCTTCCTTAATAAAAATTTAAGGCCTATTGCAAATAAGGCGACACTCCTTTAATTACATTAATAGGTTGTTCCAATTGCTTATCTCCAATAGTTGCCTTCAGCTTATAGTTACCCGCATCTATAAATTTATCATAATGCACAAAGTAGGGCTCATCGCTTGTTCTTTTGCTTAGGGTTAAGTCCCAACGAAACTCATTCAAACCCTTGCTGCCATTAATTTTCATGCTCCAAATTTCTTTGTTTGCCTTATCAATGATGGAAAGTTTCATGGGTTGAGCCTCTGTAAGCCAAAACGAAAAATTAGCTTTTTCAAAACTACGATAATCAGGTTCGCCGCCATTCGAGTTAAACCAAGGTCTTTGTATATCTGCAACTTCAAACAAATAATCTTGCTCCTTTGGTAGTTGTTGATTCATCAATTTTTGAATAGGCTTTAAATTGATTTTATAAATACCTCTTCCATGGGTAGCCACAACAAGGTCCATGGTAGGTAAATGTATTTCTAAATCTGCAATCGCCACCTGTGGCATATTTTTCCCAAGTGTTGACCAGGTATTCCCCTTATCCATTGAAACGTACACAGTTCTTAAACCGCCAGCGTATAATATATTTTCATTGGTAGGATCTTCTTTAATAACATTAATAGGCTCATCTGGCAACCCTGCAGATATATTTTTCCAGTCTGCACCATAATTTTCGGAAACATATAAATAACGATGCAAGTCATCATAATTAATACCGGTCATACACATATATACCCTACTTGTTTTAAAATTGGAAGGGGAAATACTGCGAATATAATTATTTGCAATTCCAACAGATTTTTCTTCCCACACACCGCCGTCATTTTGCGATACCCAAAAAGCGCCCTTATCAGTGCCAGCATAAAGTAGTCCTTTTTTAATTGTTGATTCCACCAGCGCACCAGCTGCGACCGATTTTTTTTCTTTCATTGCCGAGTTCGTAATATTTGGACTAATTACCTTCCAAGAATCACCCCTGTCCGTTGTTTTAAAAATATAATTTCCGCCATGATAAAGTGTTTTATTCTGATAGGAAGAAATAAAGTAAGGCGTAATATAATTAAAAATTAAAGTGTCCTGAATGGATTTTGGTAATCTAGGTTTTATTGAAACCGCTGTGTCTGCGCTTTTATCTAATCTAGTGGCATCGCCATACTGCTGACTATAGTATACAATATTTTTATTTTCTGGATCAATTTGTGACACACATCCATCACCACCATCCCATGGATCAATCCACACATATTTCCATGGGTCACTAAAGTTTGTATTTAATTCTTTTGCAGGTCCGTATACCGTTGCATCATCCTGTGTTCCACCATATATGGTATAATTAGCTGCATCAATGGCTATATCATAAAATTCACCAGTAGGTATATTATTATAATGTATCCATGTTAAACCCTTGTCCATGGAAACATATAATCCACCATCATTACCCAAGGCAAGATGATTGGGGTTGTTGGGATTTACCCATAGCTCACATTGATCTAAATGTAATCCCTGTGCAATGCTTGGTGTCATTCGAGTTACGTTGCCGCCAATAAATGTAAATGTTTTACCACCATCCATACTATGTGCTAATCTAATACCTAAGCAAAAAACCTCTTCATCATTTTTCGGGTTAACATAAACATTGGTGAAGTACCAGCCATATGCAGAAAATATTTTAAAAGGGCTTGTGTGTGTTTTATTCCATGTCAGTCCGCCATCTTCAGTTTTATAAAGTTCAGCAGCTTGGTTTTTGGGATTATTAAGATTATCCACTAGTGCATATGCCTTTTTTGGATTTGTAAATGAAACCGTCAAGCCAATTCTTCCAACATTAGGTCCTGTAGGCAATCCATTTTTACAAGGGGTCCATGTTTTACCACCATCATTGCTTTTATATACACCACTGTTTTCACCACTAATACCTGGGAAAACCTCCCATAGGGAAGCATACATTATTTCTGCATTGCTTGGTGATATCACAATATCATTTCCGCCCGTCAATTCATTTTTATATAATACATGCTCCCATGTTTTTCCTCCATCTATCGTTCTATAAATTCCCCTGTTTTTATTGGTAGTCCATAAGTGACCTAATACAGAAACTAAAACAATATTGGGGTTTGATGGATCAACTGCAATTTCAGCAATCGACCAAGAATCTTCGAGACCAATATATTCCCATGTTTTTCCGGCATCATTGGATCGATACATACCTGTACCAGGTAATGTATAGTTTCTTGGTTTCTTAAGATGTTCCCCGGTCCCTAAATAAAGTATATTTGAATTGGAGGGGGCAATGGCAAAATCACCAATACTAAAACCGGCTTGATCTTCGAATATTGAATTCCAACTTACTCCATTATTCACTGTTTTCCATAATCCGCCCGAACCAAAACCAACATACATCGTTCCTGGATGTGCAGTATCTACTTGGACTACATCCGCTCTTGCACTATTGATCATAGGGCCTAATGATATCCAATTTAAATTGAATTTACTTTCTTCTTTCATTTCTTTATAGGTTCGAAATGAATTTATTAATGGAGAAGGTGTTTGTTGTGCATGAACAAAAAAAGACAAACAAAAAAATACACCAATCGTAGATATTATAAATTTAGTTTTCATTAAATTATTTTAATTGAAATAAAGGAACCATTCAACACCCAAACATACTTTTAAATTTTAATAAACTTTAAGTTACAATTATAGTATATTTATATTGCTAAAATAAATAGTATGAAAAAAACTTTATTACTCTCTGGTTTCTTTTTTGCATTACTAACTTCTTTTGCGCCATTGATGGCACAACCTAATGTAAAGGACTCATTATCAATTCCTAAAGAGGAAAAGTCGGTCACCCATCATTCAGTTACGATTGATGGTAAGTTAATCACCTACACCGCAACAGCTGGAGCGCTCATTTTAAGAAATGATCTAGATGAGCCTATTGCATTTTATGGTTATACTGCTTATACAAAAGACGGTCAATCTGATGTAAGCAAAAGACCCATTACTTTTTCTTACAATGGAGGTCCTGGATCTTCCTCTATATGGCTGCATATGGGGGTAATGGGACCTAAGCGTGTTATTGTTAACGATCCTAATGATAACGGACCTGCTCCCTATAAAATAGAAGACAATCAATTTTCAACTTTGGATATAAGTGATATTGTAATGATTGATCCGATTGGTACTGGAATTAGTAAGGCTGTTGGAAAAGCAAACAACAAAGACTTTTGGGGTGTAGATGGAGATATAAAATCAGTGAGTGGATTTATTAAACAGTATATCAATGAAAATAATCGTTGGCAATCACCTAAATTTATTTTAGGGGAAAGCTACGGTACGATGCGAAGTGCAGGTGTTGCAAATTATTTACAGGATAATTTAGGCATTACTTTAAACGGTGTAATTCTAGTTTCAACCGTTTTAGATATGCGCACACTTCGTTTTTTTCAAGGCGATGACATTTCTTATATTTTACATTTACCTTCTTACGCAGTATCGGCATGGTATCATAATAAAATAAAAAATAAATCCAAGGATTTAGCCGCATTTGCAGAAGAAGCTAGAAAATTTGCAGCGGGCGATTATGCAACTGCATTAATGAAGGGCGCAGATTTATCTGATGCGGAAAATGAAAAAATTGCGTCACAATACGCAGCACTTACAGGACTCAGCACAGAATATGTATTAAAAGCAAAGCTGCGCATTAAAGAACCCCAATTCACAGAAGAATTATTGAGAAGTGAACATATGACAGTGGGTCGATTAGATTCTAGGTACAAAGGGATTAATCAAAATTTATTAAGCGAAGGATCATCGTACGATCCGCAAAGTACAAGCATAAGCCCTGCTTATATTTCTGCATTTACAGATTATTATTATAATGAACTTAAGGTTAATAAAATGCTAACGTATAGAACATCAGCATATGCAACGCCAGGATTCAAGTGGGATTGGAAACATAATAAAAATTTCAATAACGATGCAGTTCCAGCCAATACAGCAGTGGATTTGGCTGAAGCGATGAGCCGCAATCCTAATTTAAAAGTATTAGCAATAAACGGTTATTATGATTTAGCTACGCCATTTTTTGCGGCTGAATATACATTTACACATATGGGTTTAGAGAAACGTATTCAAAATAATTTTATACTAAAATATTACGAAGCGGGTCATATGATGTATACAGATCCAGCATCAGGGAAACAGTTTAAAAAAGATGTTGCTGATTTTATAAAAGAAACTATAAAATAACACTAACAAAAAAGAGGCCTTAATAAAATTTAAGGCCTCTTTTTTATCTCTTATGATTTATTTAAAAAAGTAGGACTTTTTTAAAATACTTTGCTACGCCTCCTTAATAAAATTTAAGGCCTCTTTTTTTATCTTATAATTTATTTTAAAAATTACTCCGCCTCTGCCACTACTTCTTTTACTTCAGGGATCATGCGCTTCATCATTCCTTCGATACCTGCTTTTAAAGTGACCATTGAACTAGGGCAACCACTACATGAACCTTGTAACATTAAATTGACTACGCCGTCATTATAACTTTTGAATTGTATTGCACCGCCATCCATCTCCACAGCGGGCTTAACATAGTTTTCTAATAATTCTTTTACTCTTTTCACAATATCATCATCATCCGCGTGCACCGTATTGGTTGCTTCTTGTTTTATTTTAGCTACCTCTTCTTCATTCACCACAACACCACCATTTTCTAAATACTCCTTTAAAAAAGTTTTAATAGTAGGTATCACATCCTGCCAATCATCCGTATCCACACTTTTAGTAAGCGTAATAAAATTACTAGCTATAAATACACTTTTAATAAAAGGGAAGCTAAATAATTCTTTTGCCAAAGGCGATGCAATTGCTAACCTTTCCTCGGCCATGTCAATACTTTTCCCAGGATATAAAAGCTTGTTTGCGACAAACTTCATGGTCTCCGGGTTGGGTGTCATTTCGGTATAAATGCTTACAATGGTATTGCCTGTAGTAATCATAGTTGCGCTTTTTGGTAAAATTGAATACAAAAATAATCAAAAATGAGGGTCAACAAGGCATTTGCCCAATAATGGACTATATTTTTCCGATATCGACAAGGGTAAAACCTATGGAATGATGCTCAATTTGGCATAATTCAGCATAATCTTCTTTTCGCCGTTTTTATCAAATAGTATTAATGCAATTGGATTGTGCGCCGAGCCTTCAATCTCCTTGATGACGCCAAAGCCAAACTTTTGATGTTCTATCTTCATGCCTGCTTCTAAGTCAGAAGGGTCGGCGGCGGTGAAATTTTCGGAAGGAATATGGTTTTTATTCAATGTACTTGGAGGCGCCACTGGCATATAGCTCGGTTTGCTTGGCTTATTATCGGTGTTTAATTTAGGCTTTGGTTCGCTCCATCCTTTGGTATTGCCACCATGCATTCGGTCATAGGCATTACCCCAGCCGGAGCTTTGGTTACGCGCGCCACCACCAGCACTTGATTTGTCAATTTTATCCTCAGGCATCTCCTCAAGAAATCGGCTTGGATCATTTTGTACTAATTGTCCAAAACGATACCTCGAATTCGCATGGCTTAACCATAAATGTCTTTTTGCACGGGTCACCGCTACATAAAACAATCTCCTTTCTTCTTCCAACTCCTCTCGGGTATTTACACTCATCCCACTAGGGAATAGGGTTTCTTCTAATCCCACCACAAACACACAAGCAAATTCCAAACCTTTCGCCGCGTGCACCGTCATTAACTTTACGGAATCGGCTTCATTCTTATCATTATCCGCATCTGTGATTAAAGTAATTTGTTGTAGGTAAGCGCCTAAACCTTTATCGCCTTGTTCCCCATCTTCATTGCTTGGGCTTTCGGTCCACTCTTTAATGGAGTTCAATAACTCTTGTATATTTTCATAACGTGCTAAACCTTCAGTCGATTTATCGTTAAATAATTCTTTAACAATATTGGTATGTTTACCCACTTGTACTGCTACATCATAAGCATTGTGTTTGGTGAGTTGATTTTGAAAATATTTTATCATCGTCACAAACTCCTCAATCGCAGTAAGCGTGCCTGCTTTAAATCCAAATGCTTTTGCTTTTTCTAATACTTCGTAAAAAGTAATATTTTGTTCACCAGCAATGACCAAACATTTTTCCATCGTAGTTTTTCCAATACCTCTTGCAGGGTAATTAATAATTCTTTTTAATCCTTCTTCATCCTTGGTATTGGCAATAATTCTTAGGTAAGCGATGTAATCCTTAATCTCTTTTCTTTGATAGAAGCTAAGCCCACCATATATTTTATAAGGGATGCCTGTGCGTCTAAGACTTTCCTCAAATGACCTACTCTGTGCATTGGTACGATACAAAATGGCGAAGTCGTTATTGTAAAAATGATTTCTTAATTTATTTTCTTGAATCGCATCCGCAACAAATTTTCCTTCCTCGTTATCGGTCATCGTTCTAACCAACTTAATTTTTTCACCTTCTTCATTTTCAGTCCACAAATTTTTTGGAATTTGCCCCTGGTTGTTTTTTATTACATGGTTGGCTACTTCCAATATAGAAGCACTACTGCGATAGTTTTGTTCCAACTTCACCAATTTAACATCATCATAATCCTTTTGGAACTGTAATATATTTTCAATGGTCGCACCTCTAAAACTATAAATACTTTGGGCATCATCACCTACCACACAAATATTTTCATGAACTGCGGCTAAGAGTTTTGCAATTTGATACTGCACTGGATTGGTATCCTGATACTCATCAATTAATAAATATTTAAACTTGTGTTGGTATTTATGAAGTACTTCAGGATAGTCGCGTAATAGTTCATGCATCTTAAATAATAGGTCGTCAAAATCCATCGCGCCATTTTTAAAACAGCGTGCTACATAGGAAGCATAAATTTCACCAATCGCTGGACGCTTTGATCTTGCATCCTCTTGTTGAATCATAGTGTTGGAATTATATTCCACTGGACCAATCAATGCATTTTTTGCGGAGGAAATACGGTTATGTACAATATTCGGTTTGTAGTGTTTGTCATCCAAGCCCATATCATTAATGACTGCCTTTAAAACCGATCTAGAATCGTCTGTATCATA
>SHWT01000055.1 GCA_009693715.1 Chitinophagaceae bacterium | reverse complement strand
GCTAAAATCCTTCCAAACACTACCTGTTTTAATATTACTTTGTTTGTTGAACTCGCGTTGTAAATAAGCCATATGTCTTGCAACGGCTTCCTCCGCATATAATTGCATACGTGGATTAATCGTGGTGTAAATTTTTAATCCATCACGATATAAGTTATAAGGATCGCCATTGTTTTTCTTATGTTCTTTACACCATTTTTTCATGTACTCGCCAAGGGTCATTCTAAAATAGGGGCCTAATCCATTATTCTCATCTAATTTTCGATAGTTCGTTACGATAGGTAGTTCTTTGTACTGCGCTGCTTGGTCATCACTAATATACTTTTGTTCTGCCATCCGATTAATTACCAAATTGCGTCTTTCCAATGCTAGTTTAGGGTTGCGATTAGGGTTGTATTTGGTAGGCGCATTAATCATTCCAATTAACAATGCAGCTTCTTCAACGCTTAAACGGTCTGGTTCCTTTTGGAAAAAAGTCCTAGATGCATTGCTCACACCAAATAAATTATCACTGAATGGAACCGTATTTAAGTATAAGGTTAAAATTTCTTGTTTGGTAAAGTTTCGTTCTAGCTTAATGGCAATGATGCTTTCCTTAATTTTTTGTATGACACGTAATAATTTATTTTTAGTGCCCCAGTTATTGGTAAATAAATTTTTAGCAGTTTGCATACTAATGGTAGATGCGCCGCCTTTACTTCCTAAAAAGGCTACGGCACGTACTAAACCTTCCCCGTCAATGCCATAGTGGTCATAAAATCGTTTATCCTCGGTGGCTACTAAAGCTTGTATTAAATAGGGACTAATATCACGATACTTTACACTAATGCGATCCTCTAAATAGTATTTACCCATGGGTGTGCCATCCTGCGCATATACTTGGCTTGCTAGCGAAGCAGTGGGGTTTTCAATATCATCCAAATCGGGCATATCTCCAATCCATCCAAAATTAAGCAGCAATAAAAACATTAAAATGACCCCTGCGGATATAAAGTAATATTTCCAAAATAGGCGTACCCAATTTTTAGGTTTTTTTTCTTTATGTTGGTTAATTGGTTTCACTTATAATCCTTTATTGTTTGTAAATATTATTGATCATAAAGCCTTTGTATTTTTTTAAGTCGTCGCTATTTTTTATTTGCAAAATATTAGACTTCCCTAAAATATATAATTCATATTGCTTACTTTGAACAAAGGAAATAATTTCAGTGCTTAGTCGTCCTTTTATTTTATTTAAATAGGCATTGCTGCTATTTAAGTTTTCAAAAGGTCCAATCCAAACAACAAAAACATTAGGTTCAAATTCAAGGTAAGTTACATCTAAATTTTGTTTTTTGAAATCCTCTTTATTCAGGTAGCTAAGGGCGGTGACCATTTCCTTGACCAAAATTTCCTTTATATTATTAGTGAGAAGGGCTGCGTAGTGCGGTTCTGTTTCGTCCTTGGTAAAAAACAAACCAGCATCCATGGCAACTTTACTTGCGGAATCAATTTTAGGGCTAATGGCAGGCGTTTTATTTTCGGAGCCTTGTTTTATATTTTCTACAATTGGGTTTTTTGCAGTTGCTATTGTTTTCAAGCTGTCTGCGTTCAATTTGGATAAATACAACTCGGTCTCTTTCCTTTTTTTAAGTTCTTCAATAATATTTTTTGCGCGATCTCGGATGTTTTCATTTTGGTGTATGTATATAATGGAATCCAATAACAGGAATGCTAAACTGTCCATTCTTTGTTGCGCGTACATTTTAACCTTTAAAAATTGATAGGGTGCAAACCACTTCGTTTTTTTAAGTTGTAGGTCCAGTTGACTTGCTTTATTTGATAAAGTAGCCCAATTTCCAATTTGTGCTAAAAAATAGGCTTCTTTGTAATCTGCTTCAAGTTGCTTTTCTTGTGATTTTTTATTTTCGACTGCAGACTTCTTTGTTGTATAAACGCCTTTTGGAAATTTTGCTTCTACTATTGCAATAATGCTGTCTGAAGTGGTGCGGTTCCCTTGGTGGATATATTCACTTGCTAAATCGAGTAAACTTCTTTCGGTAATGGTATCGTCAATATTTAAATTAATTACTTTCTGGTACAAGGGGAGTGCCTTTTCAAAATCATTCAGTTGGAATAAAAATGTTTGTGCATTTTGAAAGCTGCTTTTATTTAATTCTATCGTTGATTTAGTTAGATCTTCTTTGCTAGTGATTAGTTGGAGGGAGGTTGTTTTTTCCTTGGTCATTCCTATGGGTGAAATGGATGCAGTGCTTTTACTGTTGCTGTCAGTTGTATACCTTGATTGTGTCGCATTCGAGGCATCCACTGAATTATTTGTTTTATATATAATTGCGCTGCTTGTTTTTCTGCGCCATTGATCAACATTTGGTCGATTACCCCATTTTTGCGCAAAGTTTTGTTTCCCAATTTCAACTGTGTTTTTATTTTCAAAATAAAAATCACTTACCCCACTAATTCCTTGTGCCGTATTATTTGCGTTATTGCCTGTGTTATTGTTGCCGTAGTTGGACGTATTGCTGAAGCCATTATTACCTCCATTATTGTTACCGTAATTATTTCCGAAACTGTTATTCCCAAAATTAGTATTGTTTCCCATGCTGTTTAACGCCTCATTTGCTAGTTCCGCTTTTCTGTCTTCATCTATAAACAGACTACTTAATTTGTCGGTTTTATTTTTTTCATTTAATTCCCATTGTTTAAGATAGTTTTTTTGCAAATTTTCAGCTAGGGTGTAAATATATTGCAGTGTATCTTGTTGCTGAATAACAATATCGTTCGTTAGGATCATTGGCAACCATTTTTTACGCAATGCTATTTTTTCAAAATCTGGGTTTGTTTTTAATATTAAAGTCAAACTATCATAGGCCAATGTAGCTATAGCATAATCACTTGATTTGTAATTAATGTCTGCCAATAATTCAAATGCTTTTTGTTTTTGCGTTAGGCCATTTTCATTCTTTTTGATGGCAACCAATAACCATTCATTTGCTTTTTCAGTGTCCTTATTCTGAATGGCTAATTTTGCCATTTCGAAATATATAATATCGGTATAAGGTTTGTATTTTTCCCTTCTTGACATTTGTTGTAATGAATTGGCTAATTCAAGCCATGGTGTTTTTGTTTGCTTGAAATCAATTTTAATTAAGTTAATCTTTGCATACACACTAATTAATGGGTTTAATGCGTCACTGTGTGCTTTTTTATACCAGGTATAGGCATTGGCGAGATTATCTGATTTTTCCCATAATTGGGCAATAAGGTAGTACCATCTTGTTTTGGAAAACTTATCAGGTGCATTGGATAACCCTTTTGTTAAATAAGTGGCAGCACTATCATAAATTTCACTTTGATAATAGCCATAGGCCAATTGTTCAAATAAAAATGGGTGTAATCGTTTAGGAAAAAAAGCATCCGTTTTCAATAACTGCAATAAGCTTATACCTTCATTAAGTGAATTTATTTCAAAATAGTTTCTGGCCTGCCATAACATGCTCTCATTTCTGATATTCCTATTTTCATAAAATTTATTATCTTCTTTTGTGGCGATACTAAATTGGCCTTTCGTATTTCTTAAGTTACTTCCAATGGGAATATCCATTCCCGCTTCCTTTGCATCAAAAGCATAGTTGATGTATTGGAGTAAACTACCTGCCGTATCAAAATTTTTATGAAACAAGTAAGCTTTGGCTAATAACAAATAGGCATCATCCACCCAATTACTCCTTAAGTCATGTAAAACCACATTGGCATTACACCTGTATATGATGGAATCAATATCTTTTTTAGAAGTATTGGCTAAGTCGTAATCGTAAAATGGAATTAAGCTGGTGTAATCTTCCTGTAAGTAGGCACGGGCATCTTTAATAATTTCATTCAATTCCTCATTTGCGTGAAATATATAATTGAATTTTGAAACTGTATTTTGATAAGCACGGCGGCCGAGTGTATATTTTTTCTTTGTTAGAATTTCATAGGGGAGTGGTCGCTCTTCTTCGTAGGGAATAAACTTTCGTGTTGCGCTATCTAATTTTGCTTTTGCATTGTCAATCTTTTTAAATAAAAAGTTGTTTATTTTTTTTTGATTGCTATCCAATACACTGTTTACTTTTTTAAGCAACTTGGAATTGTTAATATCCAGTATTGATTTAGTAGAATCCTGCGCAAAAACACCATTATTTATTACAAAAATACAGCCCAATAGTAGGAGTCGATAAGGCCAATATTTTAATGGGAGCTGCAACAATTTCATGGTAGGAATAATAACGACTAAAAATACAATTAATTCTGTTTATTTTGTATCTTTAGGTTGCAACTTTTAATATGGCAATTTTAGACGATAATAACACTTTTAAACGCACCAGTAATACCTATCGTTTGGTGATTATGAACGATGATACTTATGACGAGGTAGTCGCGTTCAGATTGTCTAGAACTTCGGTTTATATTGGCTTTAGTGTCAGTTTTATATTGTTAGTTGGCTTAACCATTGCGTTAATTGCTTTCACCCCACTTAAGTATTATATACCTGGGTATGGCACCAAGGAAAGTCAAACAGCACTTCAATTATTAAAAATAAGGACCGATTCATTAGAGCAAACCTTACACTATAAGGAACAATATTTAGAAGGGATAAAAAAAGTGCTATCAGAAGGTAATCCAAAGCAATTGGATACGATTCCGTTGAAACTGCCCGAAAGTTTACCATCAAATGATTAAATTTTTTTTGTGAATTTTAATACGAACGATAATAAAAAAAATAAGCCAGTCACCGTTTGGGCTAATTATGCTGGTTTAGGATCACAACTGATTGGCGGTTTATTATTGTTATTGTATATTGGTAAAAAGGGTGATGCTTATTGGGGTTTCAAGCCAATGTTGATTTGGATATTGCCATTTGCTTTTATTCTTTTCACCCTATACAAAATCATAAAAGAAACAAAATCATAGCCATGTTTATAAAAAAAATGACGCCCATTCTTGGGCTTTTCGCACTCGTAAATACCTTATGTTTTTTATTCATGGAAAGTATGCCTTATTTTAATTACTACTTTATTATTGTGGTCAATACGATGTTGATTTTTACGGCATTTTTAAGTTATATACGCATTTTAAAAATGGATAAGAATAACCCGAATGCAATGATTCGTTCTGTTATGTTAGGTACGCTTTTGAAAATGGGGGTATTCGCAATCGCTGCTTTAATTTATGCCAAAACGCAACAAGTAAAGGTGGGTATACCTACCTTATTGGTTTGTATGGGTATTTATCTTTTGTACGCTTGGCTTGAAATTCGTTTGGCAACAAAAAAGAATTAGTTTTTCAACCTCATTAAATATTTTTCTTGGCAAAAGTTGAACATCCACTAAATGCGCTAAATGCCTATTTGCCTGATGGTGCATTTGCCCCTGTGGTTGCCTTAATTAATCTATACAAAGTGCATTTAACAGTTACCAAGGCCAGGAAGTCTGTTTTAGGTGATTATCGCCATGCATTCCAAGGCGCCAATCATAAAATTTCGGTCAATGGGAACTTAAATAAGTATGAGTTCTTAATCACCCTGCTGCATGAATTAGCACATCTTTTATGTTATGAACAATATAGGAATAGGGTAGATGCACATGGCAAAGAATGGAAAAATATATACGGACATTTACTAGCGCAATTTATACAACAAGGCTTATTTCCAGATGATATCAAAAAGGCATTAAGTAAAACTTTATTAAATCCTGCAGCCACAGCCAATGGGGAAACCAAACTTTTATTGGTTTTGAGAAAGTATAATGAAGTAAAAAAAGTGGGCGTGGCACTGGTTGCACATATTGCAGAGGGTACATTATTTAATGCCTTAAATGGAAAAATATTTAGGCGCGGAAAAAAGCGCCGTATACGTATTGAATGCGTTGAAGTAGCCACCGGTCAGGTTTACTCCTTTAGTGCTTTAACTGAAGTGAAGCTAGTGAATGGGGTATAACATTTTAAAAATCATCAGCCGATAATTCAAAGCCCATAAATTCGAAGAATGGGCTGAAGAATTAAAACATAATACCCCCGATAAATCGGGGGTATTATAAAATCATAAGAGAGTTTTAAGAAGCATTTTATATTTTATAAAAATGGCGTATGAAAACAAAATACCCCCGAGCGATCGGGGGTATTTTAAAAATCATAAGAGAGTTTTGAGAAGCATTTTATATTTTATAAAAATGCTTCTTAAAACTAAGCAACGGCTTGCTTTACTAAAGCAGCTGCTTCGCTCAACTGAATAGCAGACTGAACTTTCAATCCACTTTCATCAATTAATTTTTTTGCTTCCACTGCATTCGTGCCTTGTAAACGCACAATGATTGGGATATTAATATCACCTAATTTATTGAAGGCTTCAATGACACCAGCAGCAACGCGATCACAACGAACGATACCGCCAAAGATGTTAATTAAAATAGCTTTTACATTAGGGTCTTTCAAAATAATTCTAAATCCAGCTTCTACTGTTTGCGCATTTGCAGTACCACCTACGTCTAAAAAGTTCGCAGGCTCACCACCACTTAACTTAATCATATCCATCGTGGCCATGGCAAGTCCTGCACCATTCACCATACAACCTACATTGCCATCTAATTTAACAAAGTTTAAATTGTATTCGCCCGCTTCCACTTCGGTAGGATCTTCTTCGTTAACATCTCTCATGGCTAATAAATCAGGATGACGCATTAATGCATTATCATCAATATTCATTTTACAATCTACAGCGATCATTTTGTCATCGCTGGTTTTGAATAATGGATTAATCTCAAGCATGCCACAGTCTAAACCAACATAGGCATTGTATAAATTGGTTACGAATTTCACACAACTTTTTAAAGCATCACCGCTTAGTCCCAAGTTGAAAGCAATTTTACGCGCTTGGAAACTTTGCAATGCACCACCAGGGTGTACCCACTCTTTAAATATTTTTTCAGGGGTATTATGTGCGACTTCCTCAATATCCATTCCACCTTCAGTGCTATACATAATTACATTCATTCCTTTGGAACGATCTAATAAAATAGACAAGTAAAATTCTTTGGTAGGCTGAGGGCCTTCATAATAAACGTCCTGTGCAACTAGTATTTTTGAAACTAATTTACCTGCTGGGCCAGTTTGTATGGTCACTAATGTACCACCTAAAATGTTTTTCGCAAAGGTTTCAATATCTGCTGCTGATTTACCAACGGCGACACCTCTTTGCTCAGTGCCTAGTATTTTACCTTTACCACGACCACCCGCATGTATCTGCGCTTTAACTACGGCGAATTTATTATTTGTTTCGCCTGCAATCTTGTGGTAAGCAGTAATGGCAGCGTCCACTGATTCAGCTGCGATTCCTTCTTGCACTGGAACATTGTACTTTTTAAGTAACTCTTTTGCTTGATATTCATGCAAATTCATAAAATCTAAATTTTGGCGAAGATACTAGATTATAGGCATAGAATTATCCTAAAATATATTTTGTTGTTTAAACATTGATTTATATATTTACACTTTAATAACTATTAAATATTATATAACAACTGGGTCTATTGAAATCGCAATTTTTTTGTGTATTTTAGTTGACTCAATAATCTAAAACATTAAATAAATATGAAAAAAATCATTTTCGCAGTTGTCATGGTAGCAACTTCATTATCCTTAGTGGCTTTTACAAAAAAGGACAAATCTAACGCAGGAGTTACATTTACAGTAACTGCTCAAAAAAGTAAAGTAGATTGGGTTGGTTCTAAAAAAAGCGATTACCATACTGGCTATTTCCCAGTTAAATCAGGTTCTGTTCAAGTAGATGGTGGTAAGTTAGTAGGGGGTAGTTTTGTAATTGATGTTGCTGGTTTAAAAGTAACTGACGAACGTGGTGGTGAAAAATTACAAGGTCACTTATCTTCTGGCGACTTTTTTGACATTGCAAAATTTGGCGAAGCTACTTTTACGATCACTAAAGTAGATTATATTAAAGCAGATAGAGCAACGATTAAAGGTGATTTAAGTTTAAAAGGGATTAAGGCACCAGTTACCTTTACTGCAATCATTAGAAATGCAGATGACAAAGGTTTTTTTGCGGAAGCTTTCTTACCTTTTGATAGAACAGTTTTTGGAATCAATTATGGTATTGGTAATGTAGATACGGATGTGCAATTAGCGATCCATATTTACGGAACAAAATAAATTAAGCATTGTCTTTATAAAAAATCCCGTCCCGAGTAATCGGGACGGGATTTTTGTTTATTAGCATTCCTATAAATTAGATGTCATAACGCTCCTTTAGCACATGTAAATGATGAAGTGCATGGCCAAAAATGATAAATCCTAATGCATTTACAGAAATAGGATGACCACTTGCCGTACCCATCGCTTTCATTTGCTCCTCGGTAAAGGAAGCGTATAATAAATTGGTAGATTGCCTAACTACACGCCATTCAATTAACATGTCTTTCCAGTTTCTATTGGCAGCCGTTGCATTTTTTGCATATTCGTTTTCGTCAAAACCTAATAAAGCCGCTGGCTCTTGTCTTGCGATAGCCAATGCGCGATAGGCGAGTATTCGTTCCGTGTCAATGACGTGTTGCAGCATTTGTTTGATGGTCCACTTGTCGGGGCCATAGGCGAAATTTATTTTTTCAATGGGAACTGCCGACCAGGATTCTGTAATTCTTTCCTGGTATTGCTGTACTAAAATGGTATAATCTTTACCGCTGGTATAGTTAATATAATTTTGATGTGGGGCAGCATATTCTTTTGCACTAGGTCGAGACATATTTTTTTATTTTGGTAAATATGGTATTTAATTACTAATTCTTAGTTTTTTTCTTTTTATCGTTATTCTGTAATATCGAAAATTTATATGTTTTTGCTAACGCAATGGCATTGGCCGCATTTACAATTCCACCAGTGGTACATACTTCGGTTAATGATTTATCCGTGTCTCTGTTTGGGATAACATACTTAATACTACCATCATTTGGTTTCCAAACGCTGCTTAAAATTATTTGTTTTACTTGTAGGGCGGTTAACTGGGGGAAATAAGAACGAATCATGGCCGCCATATGACTTACAATAGGGGATGACATGCTGGTGCCTTGTAAATAGCCATAATTATTTTTTCCTGGTAAGGTGGAATATATTTTATTGCCTGGCGAAAGTACATCCACCGTTTTGGTGCCGTAATTACTAAAGTCCGTTAATAAAACATTATTCAAACTTGGGTCACTACTTGCGCCAACGGTGATGACATTATTTGCGGTATCCTTGAAACTAGGGGAGTAGGTGTTTGGATAAACTTTTTTAATATCTAAATTATAAAATTCGTTTCCAGCGGAGTGAATTAATAAAACATCTTTTTGTGCAGCATACCTAATTGCGCTATCAACCCAGGCTTGCTCGGGTGAGTAGGATTTACCAAAACTCATATTGATAATTTTTGCGCCATTATCAACCGCATATCTGATGGCTAAAGCAACATCTTTATCATATTCATCACCATCAGGAACCGTTCTTATTCCCATAATTTTCAAAGCTGGATATAAATGATTTACCTGCCAATTGGTGTCCGGTAAACTTGCAACAAGTCCTGCGACATGAGTTCCATGACGTGCATTTGGTCCTGTGATATCACTGTTGCCATAATATTTATCAGAAAAATTAAAATAAGCATCTTTGATAATGTCGGCTCTTATATCTGATGGGGCCTCCTCTTTTGCACTTGCTGCTTTTTCTTTTCCTTCCACATATTCTTCTAAATCTTTTACAATTTCAGGATAAGTGCTTTCTTTTTCAATACCGAGTATTTTTACAGTCCTTAAATAAGCCATCTTGGTATCAAGTGTCACCCGACCAATCGGTTGGTAGGATTCTAAAATGGAAACAGTGAAATTTGAGTCTGGTAATTCCTTTAATAATAGTGTACCCATTTTTTTTATGGCATTGCTTGCCATTTTAATATATTGGAGGGAGGATAAATCATTCTCAGCAACTTTGATTTCATCGGCAGTTTGTTTCCAAATGAAATAAGTATCTTTTTCTTTTGAACTTAATTGGTTGGTGTCAATTTGTTTGCCATCGTATATGCTTTTATATCGATGATAGATTCTGGTCATTTCAGCAGCGGCCTTATTTATATTTCGGCCATCTTTACCTCCTAAAAAATTCCATCCATGTACATCGTCCACGTAACCGTTTTTATCATCATCCAAATGATTGTTGGGAATTTCTTTTGAATTCGTCCAAAGTAAATTTTTCAATGCCATGTGGTTGGTGTCAATACCACCATCAATGACAGCAACAATTACTGGACTTGCTTTTTGCGGCAGGGTAGCTATTAATTTATAAGCTTTATGTAAACTAATGCCATGTACTGAATCAGTCGCGTAATCCTTCCAATGCCAATTTTGATTATTTTGAGTAGACTGATTATTTTGTGAAAAAGCAAAGTTGCTAATTAAAATTAGCGTTAGGAATAATAACCTAGAAGTAATAATAATTCGATGCATATTTTTTAATCAATTAAATTACAAATTAAATTGAATGCCTTGTGCTAATGGTAAATGGGTACTCCAATTAATCGTATTGGTTTGTCTACGCATGTATGCTTTCCAAGCGTCACTTCCACTTTCTCTTCCACCACCTGTTTCTTTTTCACCTCCAAAAGCACCCCCAATTTCAGCACCACTGGTTCCTATATTTACATTGGCAATACCACAATCACTTCCTTGGTGAGATAAAAATAATTCAGATTCCCTCAAATTTAAAGTCATGATGGCTGATGATAAACCCTGGGGAACACTGTTTTGTATCGCAATAGCTTCCGCTAAATTCGAATATTTCATTACGTATAAAATGGGCGCAAACGTTTCCTGTTGTACTATTGTATAATGTGGGAGTGCTTCAGCAATACAGGGTTTTACATAACAGCCACTTTCATATCCTGCACCTTTTAATATACCCCCTTCTACTAAAAATATACCCCCTTCTTTTTTACATGCTTCAATTGATTTTAAATACATTTTTACTGCATCTTTATCAATCAATGGCCCCATGTGATTTATGGTATCTAATGGGTTGCCTATTTTTATCTGCTGATAAGCGTTGGTCAATTTTGTTACAAAACTTTCATATACTTTTTCGTGTATGATTAAGCGACGTGTACTTGTACATCTTTGCCCTGCTGTGCCTACAGCTCCAAACACAGCGCCAATTAAGGACATATCTAAATCGGCATGTTCTGAAATGATGATGGCATTATTGCCACCTAATTCTAAAATTGTTTTTCCTAATCTTTCTGCAACTGCCGCGTTTATTTGTTTTCCCATTCTGGTGGAACCGGTTGCCGATACCAAAGGAATTCTTGTATCCTTTGTCATCCATTCACCCACTTCAGGTCCACCTTGAATTAAATTATTCACGCCTTCTGGAACTTTATTTTCTTTAAAAACTTTTGCAATTATATTTTGAATAGCATTGCCACACAAGGGTGTTTTTTCACTTGGTTTCCAAACCGTAACATTTCCACAAACCCAAGCAATTGCTGCATTCCAACTCCACACTGCTACAGGAAAATTAAAGGCCGAAATAATTCCCACTATTCCTAAAGGATGCCATTGTTCATACATTCTATGCGAAGGTCTTTCGCTATGCATGGTTAAGCCATATAATTGTCTTGATAGACCTACTGCAAAATCGCAGATATCAATCATTTCTTGCACCTCTCCTAAACCTTCTTGTAAACTTTTCCCCATTTCATAACTTACCAATTGACCCAATGCATGCTTGTCTTTTCTTAAAGCATCTCCCATTTGTCGCACAATTTCACCCCGCTTAGGTGCTGGCCAATTTCTCCATGCTATAAATGCAGTTTGCGCAACAGTGATTAATTTTTCATAAGTTGCTTTATCAGTACTTATTACCTTTCCAATTTCATTATTATCCACTGGCGAAAAAGAAACTATTTCCTGTCCTTTACTTATAAGCCATTGCGTTCCAGTCGAACTGCCTTCGTTTTTATTTTGTAATTGAAGCTGTTGTAAAAATTCCATAGTTGTCTATTATATTTATACTAATATGCCTAGCTACTCTTTAATTTTTTCAATTAGGATGGTCGTGGAAAAGCCCGCTACAATAGGGTTGATAATGACTTTACCCCCATGGGCTATTACTTCTTTTCCACCAACCACTTGGTCAATGGTGTAATCGCCTCCTTTTACAATTACGTCTGGTAATAAAGTGCATATTAATGCAAAGGGTGTTTCTTCTTCAAAAATGACAACAGCATCCACCATCATTAAGTTAGCTAAAACAATCGCTCTACTTTGTGCTGTATTGATGGGTCTTGTGGGGCCTTTTAATTTCCTTACACTTGTGTCACTATTTAATCCTACAATCAAATAATCTGCTTCATTTGCGGCTTGTGCTAAAGAAAATAAATGCCCAGGATGAATAATATCAAAGCATCCATTGGTGAAGGAAATTTTTTTACCAGTCACTTTTAAAGCGGCAATCATTGACTGCGCTTGAGGCACTGTCATTATCTTTTTTTCGATAGCATCTCCTGTTCTCATATTACTTTGCTTGTTTGTTGATAAAAGGTAGCATGATTAAAGCGAGTCCGCCTAATACTATCACAATGATCATTTGCGAAAACCATTGTAAGGTTCCATTGGCCAAGCCAAGCGTGTATTCAATGCCATTTAATTCTAATACCTTTGCCATAAAGAAAGCATAGGCGCCAATGCCACCTGGGGTGATAATCATGCCGATACTCGCATAAGCTAGACAACTTATAGCAGTTGAAAAAGAACTTGCAGTACCTTCTGTTCCATACAATCCAATATAGGTAGCTAATAAATATAAAAACCAAATACTAAAGGAATAAAAGAAGAATAAATTATGTTTTTTTAATTTGGTGGCACTGATGACCCCTTCCCAAATACCTTTGATAATTTTTTTGATAGGGCTGATGATACTTTCAAATTTATGTCTGAGTGTAAAAAATAAAATAACAGCTACAATTACTAAAAATGCAATAATCCCTAAAATTATAAATAAGTTATTATTAGAAGTTGTGGCTGTGCTGCCACCACTTTGTAATTGTTGCCAGCCTGCTTTAATTACATTAAATTGTAAAGTAAGGGCTAATAAAAATACGAGGCCAAGGCTGATGACATCAAAGGCCCTTTCAGCGACAATGGTACCGACAATTTTTTCAGCAGGTACCTTTTCATACTTAGCCAGCAAGGTACATTTTAACACTTCTCCTAATCTTGGAATGGCTAGGTTGGCCAAGTAACCAATGAGCACGGCTAAGAATGTGTTCATGATGGAAGGTTTGTATCCCAGAGGTTCCATGATCAATCTCCAGCGGAGGGCTCTAATAAAATGAGATAAGGCTAAAATGAAAAATATAGGGATAATTAGCCAAAATTTGGACTTCGCCAAGGCCTTGGTAAATTTATCCCATTCTTGTGGGGGAATTTGATGTAAACTCCACCAAATCAGCAATATGCCAAGCAAAAAGAAGAATCCTATTTTTAAAAATTTGGCCATAATCGGGGTTAAATTTTCCTATCTTCTGCAAAATACGACCATTTGTTAAGATATGTGATGGCCGAGGGGGTTTTATTACTGTTTTTTGTGGTTTCTTAAAGTCCTTGGTTTTATGTAACTTTGCAGACTCAAAGATGGTTCTGAGTTAAATTCAAAATGAATGTCTGAAAAAAAACGAATCTTATATATCGCCACAG
>SHWT01000054.1 GCA_009693715.1 Chitinophagaceae bacterium | reverse complement strand
CATGTGGAGACTATTTTAGAAACCGGTCAGCTTGAAAATAAGGACCTTGAATTAAACAGGCAGCCGGTTAATGTTCATGACTTGATTCAGGCAGTGGTGGATAGTTATAAATTACAATTAGAGGAGAAGCCTTCTAATATTCATATGCAACTAGATGCAACAATACCAGAAATTACCGCAGATGAAGAACACTTATTACATGTGTTATCTAATTTAATGGATAATGCTATTAAATATTCCAAAGAAGCGATTGATATTTTAGTAAGCACTGCTAATGTGAATAATAAAATAATCATTACCGTAGAGGACAATGGAATAGGGATGACCAATGAAACGAAAAAGCATATTTTTGAAAAATTTTATCGCGCCCATTCTGGGAATATTCATAATGTAAAGGGTTTTGGTTTGGGTATGAGTTATGTAAAGCGCATTGTTGCCTTACATAAAGGGCAGATCCGGGTGCAGAGCGAATTGGATCATGGCACCACCATTGAAATTACCCTTCCCGTTGCATAATCTGTATGGATACTATTATTGAATTATCGCTATTGGTCTGCCCCATATTATTCATTAGAAACGCAAGTAGCATCTGGTATCCAGAACAAACAACCATCTCCGTAACTTAAAAATCGGTATTTATTTTCTAAAGCGTGGTGGTAAATGGCTTTCCATTCATGCCCAACAATTGCTGCAATAATTAAAAGTAAGGTGGACTTAGGTTGGTGGAAATTGGTAACCAATCCCTTCACCATTCGAAAATGGTAGCCTGGTAAAATCATTAATTGGGTTTTGGAAATCAGGGTTTGCAATTGATTCCCTTCCATCCAGTTGACAATTGCATGGAGCGCTTCTAGTTTCGGTATTTCTTTTTCACCCACTTCATAGGCATCCCATTGCAACAAATGCAAGTCGTTGGGCGTGATTTTTGGGTTTGCTATAATTTTTATACCCAGCCAGTACAAACTTTCAATGGTTCTTAGTGAAGTAGTGCCTACTGCAATAAGTGGGTTGTTATTTTCAATTAAGTAATGGATTAATTTTTTTTCAATCTCAAAAAACTCCGCATGCATGGGGTGGTCGTTAATGAGCGCCGTTTTCACAGGTAGGAATGTGCCCGCCCCAACATGAAGGGTTAAAAACTGAAGCCCAATATTATTGGTCGAAATTTTATTTAATAATTCATGGCTAAAGTGTAAGCCTGCTGTAGGTGCTGCAACGGAACCTTCTTCACTCGCATAGGTAGTTTGGTATCTTTCTTTGTCTTCGGCTGTGGTGTTTCTTTCAATATAAGGGGGTAATGGAATTTGACCAATGAGTGCTAAAATTTCAGAGAATATAATAGTCGCATCGTCCCAGGAAAACTCAATTAAAAATTTACCATCTGTTTGATTTATTTTTTTTGCATAAAAATGAATCTTTTTATCATTATAGAATAATATTTTTTCAAGGAATTCGGTTTTCCATTTTTTCGCACCACCCACTAAACAATTCCATACTACGCTGTTAGTTGCTTGCATGGCTATTTGTACAGGACTGAATTCCATACCTGGTTCCAAACAAAATATTTCTATGACACTATTTCTAGTTGTTTGTACATTTTCATCTTGATGCGTATTTATTTTATCTTGATGGGATTTTGTTATCGTGTTTGCATCTGCAATTGTTGTATGGGCAGCAGCTACTTTATCTACTTGTTTGTCAAATAAAATTCTTGCAGCAATTACTTTACTATTATTAAATAGCAAAGTGCTATGAGCTGGTATAAAATTCGTGATGTTTTGATATTGGCTATCTGCGATGATCTGTTTATCCCATACCAATAATTTACTGTCGGCTCTATTTTGGGAAGGTGTATATGCTATTCTTTCATTAGGTAAGTCGTAGTCGAAGTCAATTAAATTCAGTTTTGGTAGCTGCTTCATAGCGCAAAGGTACATATTGCCTTGATTTTCACCCTAATTCACCAGTTATTCACCTCTTTTTTGGGGTTTTCCACAGCTATAAACATCCATTTTTTTAGGATTAAGCCAAAATCTAATCAAATCCCTTTACTGTATTGATTATCAGCTTGGTTTATTACTTGTGGAAAACTAGAAGGGGTCATTTGGCCTTTAAAAGTGGTAAAATGTGTTAATTTGTGTGAACAAGTGGTAAAAAACACTTTAATTATTAACAATGACAGGCTTTCACGGAGAATATCAATCAACCATCGACGCAAAAGGTCGTTTCCTGCTTCCCGGCAGCTTGAAAAAGCAGTTGGCTCAAGGAGAGACGCATTTTATTGTGAGCAGGGGGTTTGAGAAGTGTTTGACACTTTATCCGATAAAAAGCTGGCAGGGTATATTAGATCGTATTAGCCAATTGAATGATTTTGATCCTAAAGTGAGACAGTTTCGTCGTCAATTTTTAGGGGGAGCAACCGAGGTTGAATTAGATGGCGCTGGCCGTATTTTATTACCAGCTACATTAAGAGAGTTTGCTTTACCTGGAAAGGAAATTGTATTAGCAGCTGCCTTAGATCGTTTTGAAATTTGGGATGCAAGTAAATACAAACAGCTCTTTGAAGATTTTTCTGCAGATGAATTTAGTAATCTAGCACAGGAAGTAATGGCAGGAATTAAAAAACAAGATTAAGTAACAATGATGCAAAATCAAAACAATGATATCGTTGCATCGGAACAAGTTGCTTTTTCTTCTGATTATCATGTTCCTGTTTTATTTAATGAAACAATGTTGCATTTGAACATCAAACCCAATGGAGTTTATGTGGATGCCACTTTTGGCGGCGGAGGTCATAGCAGAGGTATTTTATCAAAATTAGGTCCAACGGGAAAGCTCGTTGCCTTTGATCAAGATGCAGATGCTAAAAATAACTTACCCAACGACAAGCGCATTGTTTTCATTCCTGAAAATTTCAGATACCTACAGCGGTTTTTACGCTTAAATAAAATTGATCAAGTAGATGGTGTTTTAGCTGATTTAGGTGTGAGTAGCCATCAATTTGATGAAGGGACTAGGGGTTTTTCAACAAGGTTTGATGGTCCATTTGATATGCGTATGGATCAACGCCAGCTAAAAACCGCTAAGCAGGTAATTGAAAGCTATGATGAATCTGCATTACATAAAATGTTTGAACAATATGGGGAAGTGTCCAATTCAAAAACATTGGCGAAGCATATTGTTACGGGCAGAACGCATATAAAACTTAATACCGTTGCCGATTTCAAGTTATTGATTGCACCGGTAGTAAAAGGGAATCCAAATAAATATTGGGCACAAGTTTTTCAAGCGATTAGAATAGAAGTAAACGAAGAGATGGACGCGCTTAAGGATTTATTAGCGCAACTAAAAGAGGTAGTAAAACCAGGAGGAGCTGCAGTGTTGATCACCTTTCATTCGATCGAAGACAGATTGGTGAAAAATGCATTTAGAGTTGCCCCTGAGGAAGAAAACGAGGCGAATCCTTTCTTATCCGTAGAAAGGGAAAAATTTTGGAAGATCATTACAAAAAAACCTGTAGTGGCTTCTGAGAAAGAGATGAAAGAAAACAATCGAAGCAGAAGCGCAAAATTGCGTGCTGCGGAAAGATTATAAGTAGTATGTCCGTACCCGTTAACCCAAATTCAAAAGCTGCTTTTAAAAGCATCTTTAATTATCAATGGATAGTCATGAACATTACCTTGTTTTTGTTTCTGGCATTTTTAGCAATCCTCTACATTGCGAACGGGCATTTAACCGACAAGACCATTCGTCAAATCAATACCACACAAAAGGAGTTAAAGGAGTTACAGTTTGAATATAAAACAGTGAAGTCCGAGTTAATGCGCCGTAGCCGTGCAGTTGAAATTGAAAATGAAGTAGCCCCTTTTGGTTTGGTGGTTGCTAAGGAAATGCCTATTCGTTTGGTTTTAGAAAAAAGAATTCCATCTGCCAATAATAATTTAAAAGAAGATTCAAAATAATGGATGTAAAACGCGACATATTATGGCGGGTTTATTTAAGCTATATCTTAATTGTTATAGTTTGTATCACCATTTTAGGTAGGGCATTTTATATTCAACAAGTGGAAGGCAAATATTGGAGAAGCTTAAGTGATAGCTTACATCAACGCATTGTGGAAATTCCAGCGGCAAGAGGAACTATTTACAGCGAGGATGGACAAATGTTAAGTACCAATATGCCTAGGTTTGATATTTACATTGACTTTAGGGTTCAGCCATTACATGAAAAGAGCGGAAAAATATTTAGAGAAAATATTGACTCTTTGTCTATTTCATTAGCAAGTTTATTTAAGGATAAATCTGCGGAAGGGTATAAAAATGAATTGACAAAAGCATTTGAGGCAAGCGAAGGGAATTATGAGTTAAGAAAAAAGATTGACTATCGCGAATACCTAACATTGATCAAATTTCCGATGTTCCGATTGGGTCGTTATAAAAGTGGATTGATAGCACAGGAGAAAAACTTTAGATTGAACCCCTATGAAAATATTGGTTATCGTACCATTGGTTTAGCGAGAGATGAAAATAAAGTAGGACTTGAAAAGTCATATGATACCGTATTAAATGGACGCAATGGCCGTCAGTTGGTTAGAGCTATTGCAGGCGGTGTAACTGTTCCAGTGGAAGAAGGTCAATTTGAAATTGAACCAGAAACTGGAAAAGATATTGTAAGCACCATTGATGTTTTTATTCAGGAAGTGACTGAGAATGCATTGATGAAGATGATGATCAAAAATGAAGCGACATCAGGCGTAGCGATGGTGATGGAAGTGAAAACAGGTAAAATTAAAGCAATTGCGAACCTAGGAAAAATTAGCGAGGGGGTATATAGAGAGGATTTGAATTATGCAATGACACCTACTGAACCTGGATCCACCTTTAAATTAGTTACCCTATTATCAGCTTTAGAAGATGGTAAAGTTACTTTGAATTCACGTGTTAATTTAGAAGGAGGTACTTGGAATGTAGCAGGCCAAACGGTATATGATTCTGAAAAGCATGGAAAATTTGATGCTTCAGTACTAGAAGCATTTGAAGAAAGTTCAAATGTAGGTATGGCAAAAATTGCCATGGCTAGTTATAATAACAATGTGGATGTATATTTTAAGCATTTAACAAAATTGCGATTGGATTCCACTTCTGGTATTGATTTAGTGGGGGAGAAGCAACCAAGAATTGTAAAACCAGGCAATAAAATTTGGGGTCCAACCACTTTGCCATGGATGGCATTTGGTTATAATATTGAAATAGCGCCAATTCAAACTTTGAATTTATATAATGCGATTGCAAATAATGGGGTAATGATGAAGCCTTATTTGGTGAATGCAATAAAAGAAGAAGGACGTATTTTAAAATCATTTTCACCAAAGGTATATAATGCGCAATTGTGCAAGCCAAACACCATTAGAGATTTACGTATTGCCTTAGAAGGAGTTTGTATTAATGGCACTGGAAAAAAATTATTTGCGAATAGCTTATATAAAGTAGCTGGTAAAACGGGGACTGCTAAAGTAGCGAATGGAAATAAGGGCTATGGCGAAGGTATTTTCCAGTCTTCATTTGCAGGCTATTTCCCTGCAGATAATCCACAATACACTATTGTAGTGATTATAAAAAATAAGGCACATGCTGCTAATTATTATGGTGCATCTGTTGCAGGTCCGGTTTGGAAAGAAATTTCAGATCGGTTGTATTCAACTTATATTCAAAATAAATTAAACATACTTCCTGCATTTAATGTAAAAGACAGCCAGCTGTTTAATTATTCAATTTCTAAAATGTCCTTACAAAAAATTGCGACCACTTTAGCGATTCCTTATAAAGATTCTACAAATGCTTCTACAGATTGGGTTAATGTAAATGGTATTGGATCAAATGTAGTTAGTAGACAACAAATCATTTCAGACAGTACGATGCCGGATATCAGTGGATTAAAATTACAGGATGCATTGTGGTTGTGTGAAAAAAGAGGCTTATTAGTAAGCTGTATTGGGAAAGGTAAAGTAGTGAAACAAAGTATTGCACAAGGCGCTTATATTTCAAAAGGACAACAAATTCAAATTGAGTTAAATTAATGAAAGAATTACAATCTATATTATTTGGAGTTGCACTTCGTGAAGTGGTTGGATCAACGAAGCAACTAGTGAATGATATTCAGATGGATTCAAGAAAGGCGACGCCTGCATCTGTATTTGTCGCCATTAGCGGTGTGCAAGTGGATGGGCATCATTTTATTGACACCGCCATTGAAAAAGGAGCTACAGTTATTGTTTGCGAAAAATTGCCTGGAGTAACAGTTCCAGGGGTTACCTACCTGATGGTTGAAAATACAAGTGTTGCTGTTGCTATCATGGTGCATCAGTTTTATAATGAACCATCCTGCAAAATAAAATTAGTGGGCATTACGGGTACCAATGGAAAAACGACCGTAGCCACTTTATTATTTAAATTATTTAAGGGTTTGGGATATACCTGTGGTTTAATAAGCACTGTTGAAAATCACATTGCGGATACTATTGTACCAGCGACGCATACCACACCTGATGCTATTCAATTAAATGCTTTATTGGATAAAATGGTGCAAGCGGGTTGCACGCATGTGTTTATGGAAGTGAGTAGTCATGCTATTCATCAGCATCGCATTACGGGATTGAATTTTACCGGCGGGGTATTTACCAATATTACACATGATCATTTAGATTATCATAAAACTTTCGAGGCGTATTTGGATGCTAAAAAAGCATTCTTTGATCAATTGTCAAATACAGCATTTGCGATCACCAATTTGGATGATAAAAATGGTGCTCAAATGTTAGCAGATACAAAGGCGAATAAGTTGACCTACGCATTGCATGCGCCCGCAACGTATAAAGGCAAAATATTAGAAAATCAATTACATGGATTGGTGTTATTGGTAAATGAAATTGAAGTGCATTGCAGATTGATTGGCATTTTTAATGCCTATAACTTTTTAGCTGTGTATGGCGTTGCTATTCAATTAGGTGAAAAGTCGAAGCAAGTATTAACGATATTAAGTGCATTAACGGGTGCAGAAGGAAGGTTTGATTATATCATCGGACTTGACCAACGCATTGGTATTGTTGATTACGCGCATACACCAGATGCATTGGAAAATGTATTAACTACGATTGCAAAATTAAGAAAGGGTGGAGAAGATGTCATTACGGTGGTTGGATGTGGTGGAGATAGAGATAAAACTAAGCGTCCAATGATGGCACAAGTGGCCTGTGATTTAAGTACTAAAGTGTTTTTCACAAGTGACAACCCTCGTTCTGAGGATCCCAATGAAATTATCAAGGATATGGAGCAGGGGTTGAGTAGTGCCGCTAAAAGAAAGTATATCAATATCGTGGATCGTAAAGAAGCGATTAAGGCGGCGGTAAGTTTTTCAAAACCAGGGGACATTATTTTAATTGCTGGGAAAGGCCATGAGAAGTACCAAGATATAAAAGGCGTGAAACAACATTTTGATGATAAAGAAGTATTACAAAATTTATTTAACGATTTAGCCAAATAAACCTCCTATGCTGTATCAATTATTTTCATGGTTAGACAAAACATTCAATATACCTGGATTAGGGGCATTCCAGTTTTTGACATTCAGAATTGCAATGGCGATTTTGTTATCCTTATTCATTGCAACTGTTTATGGAAAAAAAATAATTTTGTTTTTACAAAAAAAGCAAATTGGTGAAAGTGTACGTGAATTAGGTTTAGCTGGGGAGCAACAAAAAAAGGGAACGCCTACGATGGGCGGTATCATTATATTGTTGAGTATCCTCATTCCGACTTTGTTATTTGCCAATTTGGATAAAGTGTATATCCGTTTAATGATTTTATGTACGGTTTGGTTGGGTTTAATTGGTTTTTTAGACGACTATTTTAAAATTAGAGCCAGAAAGGATTCTCAAAATAAAGGAGAAGCCTATAAAAAGAAAAATAGTGATGGATTGGCGGGTATTTCAAAAATTATTGGTCAAGTTGGATTGGGTATTATCATTGGAGTGACATTATACTTTAGCAATGCGGTGACTGTTGAAAGAGAAATTATTTCAACAAATGTTACTGAAAGTTTAGCAAAAGGAGAGAAGGTAGCAAAAGGTGCTGACATTGTTATTAGAAAAATTAATGGAGAGGAAAGAAGGTTTGTAAAAGTTAAAACACCCATCACCACTATTCCATTTGTAAAAAATCATGAATTTAATTATAGTAGATTGGTCAGCTGGATTGGGCCAGGTGCTGAAAAATATACATGGATTATTTATATTTTAATTGTCACATTTATTATCACTGCTGTTTCCAATGGAGCCAACCTAACCGATGGGCTTGATGGATTAGCTGCTGGGGTAAGTGCGATTATAGGTGCTGCATTAGGCGTATTTATATATGTAAGTGGTAACTATGTTTTCGCTGACTATTTAAACGTAATGTACATACCAAATTTAGGGGAGTTATCCATATTTGTAGGTGCATTTGTAGGGGCTTGTATTGGATTTTTATGGTACAATGCTTATCCAGCTCAGGTTTTTATGGGAGATACTGGAAGTTTGGCACTGGGCGGTATTATTGCTTCATTAGCTATTATCGTTAGAAAAGAATTATTAATCCCCATTTTTTGTGGTGTGTTTTTAATTGAAAACTTAAGTGTTATTATTCAAGTTGGTTATTTCAAATACACGAAGAAGAAATTTGGAGAAGGTCGAAGGGTATTTTTAATGAGCCCACTGCATCATCATTATCAGAAGAAGGGCTTTCACGAAAGCAAGATTGCAGTTCGTTTTTGGATCATCACCATTTTATTAGTAGTTGCCTCCATTTTAACATTAAAAACAAGATAATACATTGTCCAAAAGATTAGTCATATTAGGTGCAGGTGAAAGTGGAATAGGTACTGCTTTATTAGCTAAACAAAAAGGCTATGAGGTATTTGTATCTGATGGAAGCGCCATTAAAGCTAATTTCCAAAAAGAGTTGGAGGACAATAGTATTGCTTTTGAGTCTGGCAAACATAGCGTTGAACAAATTTTAAATGCGGACGAGGTCATGAAAAGTCCAGGTATCCCTGAAAAAAATGAAATGGTGAAGGCCATCAGAGCCAAAGGGATTCCCGTGATCAGTGAAATTGAATTTGGGTATCGATATAAGGGCTTTAGTAAAATTGCCGCTATAACTGGTAGCAATGGAAAGAGCACAGCCACTTCATTATTATATCATATTTGCCAATTAGTCAATGATGATGTAGCGATGGTAGGTAATATTGGATTTTCATTTGCAAGACAAATTGCTGTTGCACCTAAGTCCTTATACATTATTGAAATAAGCTCATTTCAACTAGACGATATTATACATTTCAAACCTGATATCGCAATTTTATTAAATATCACAGAGGATCATTTAGATAGGTACGATTACAAGTTTGAAAACTATATTAAAAGTAAGTTTCGAATTATTGAAAATCAAACTGCACAGGATTATTTTATTTACTGCATTGACGACGAAGTCATTGTTAAACATTTAGCACTACTAACTACTAATACTAACCCATTACCATTTTCTATGAAACAAGAAGTAAAAAAAGGAGGCTACATCAAAAACGACCAAATGATGTTGAAAATCCAAGAAGAACGCGTGTCGATGAGTATTTATGATTTTGCATTAAAAGGCAAGCATAATGCTTATAATACAATGGCAGCAAGCATTGCTGCAACTACTTTGGGAATTCGCAAGGAAAAAATCCGCGAAGCCGTAAGTAATTTTCATAGCCTTGAACACCGCATGGAATTTGTGGCAACTGTTCGTGGTGTAGACTTTGTAAATGACAGTAAGGCCACTAATGTAAACAGTACCTGGTATGCATTGGAGAGCATGCAAAAATCCACGATTTTAATTTTAGGCGGCGTGGATAAAGGCAATGACTATGAATTAATCGCTGAATTAGTAAAAGAAAAAGTAAAAGCGATTATTTGCATGGGTACGGACAATAAAAAAATCATTGACTTTTTTGGAGATAAAGTGGCTTCAATAGTGGAAGCTGATTCTGCAAAAAAAGCAGTTACTGCTGCATTTAAATTAGCTGAAAAAGGAGATGTTGTTTTGCTAAGTCCAGCTTGTGCAAGTTTTGACTTATTTAAAAACTATGAAGATAGAGGTATTCAATTCAAAGAGTCAGTTAAAGAATTATAAGCATGTTCAACGAGACCACGGATAAATTATTTTCACAAATGCCTTCGATTGGAGGTATGAAAGAGCATTTAGACCAAAGAACAAGGGGTGATAGATACATATGGGGGTTAGTCATTGTATTGTCATTGATATCTATATTGGTCGTATACAGTGCAACAGGTTCTTTGGCATATAAGATGTACCGTGGCAATACAAGTGTTTATTTATTTAAGCAAGTAATATTCACCTTAGTGGGTTTGGTCGCAATTTTTGGACTACACCGTATTAATTATACTGTATTTTCAAAAATTGCAACCATACTTTTCATGTTGTCAATACCACTATTAATTTATACTTTATTTTTTGGGGCAAAAATTAATGAAGGAAGTAGGTGGATTAAATTACCTATTATCAATTTGACCATACAAAGTAGTGATATCGCCAAGCTTGCTTTATTTATGTATATATCAAAGGTGTTAAGTAAAAAACAGGAAGTCATTAAGGATTTTAAAAAAGGGTTTTTACCAGTCATTATTCCAGTATTTATTATTTGTGCATTAATTATGCCGGCAAATCTATCAAATGCATTATTGACTGGCGCTACTTCCTTATTGCTCATGTTTATTGGACGCATTAGTTTTAAGCATATATTTTTGACCATTTTAGTTGCCATGATTCCTGTGGCAATAATTGTCAGTGTGGCAATAGCGACACACTCCAGTAAATCGGTAGAAGGTCAGCCAGTGGTTGCTGAAAAAATGAAAAGTTTTGGTCGCATTGGCACTTGGGTGAATCGTGTGCAGGATTTTATGTACGCCAACGAAAGGGAAGTTCCTTACCAAGTGCAACAAGCAAAAATTGCCATTGCTAATGGAGGTATCTTTTTTGGATTAGGCCCAGGAAATAGTCAGCAAAGAAATTTTTTACCACAGGCGTATAATGATTTTATATATGCGATTATCATTGAAGAATATGGATTAATTGGAGGCGCATTTATTATTTTTATTTATTTGGTTTTTTTGTTTAGATGTATACGCATTTTTAGAAAATGTCCTTATGCCTTTGGCGCTTTTTTAGCCCTTGGTTTAAGTTTTACATTAATTATTCAAGCCATTGCAAATATGGCGGTGAATGTGAATATTGTTCCAGTGACAGGGGTAACATTACCATTAGTGAGTATGGGTGGAAGCTCATTCATATTTACTTGTTGCTCCATTGGATTGATATTGAGTGTTGCACGAAATGTGGAACAAATGGAAGGGAAGGCGCCAGTTGAAACTGAAATTGAATTACCTGACGAAAATACTGAGATAGACAATGGCGTTACATCCGCAATATAAAAACATACGCATCATCATCGCTGGTGGTGGTACCGGAGGACATATTTTTCCTGCGATAGCGGTAGCGCAAGCTATTCAAAAAATACAACCGGATGCGGCAATACTATTTGTGGGTGCACGGGGTAAAATGGAAATGGAGAAAGTACCACAAGCGGGCTATGATATTATTGGGATCACCATTGCCGGATTTAACAGAACTAATTTATTAAAAAACTTATCATTGCCTTGGAAATTGTTGAAAAGTTATTTTCAAGTGAAGGCGATTATAAAAAAATTCAAACCCAATGCCGTTTTTGGTGTAGGGGGCTATTCTAGCTTTCCGGTTTTGAAGCAAGCGCAAATAAAAGCTATTCCTACATTTATCCACGAATCAAATGCATTTGCAGGAAAAGCAAATCAATGGTTAGGTGCTGATGCAACGCAAATATTTACTGGCACAAACGGTATGGAAACATTCTTCCCTGCTGATAAAATATTAGTTACAGGTAATCCAGTCAGGCAAAATATCATCCACACTTCCTACAGTAAAAATAATGCAGTGTTACATTTTGGTTTAATGCCCAATAAAAAAACGGTTTTAATTGTCGGTGGAAGTTTGGGGGCAAGCTCTATTAATAAAGCGATTCGAAATAATTTAGCCTCATTTTTGGAGGATAACATACAATTGATTTGGCAAACTGGCAAACCGAATGCTGCCGCGTATGTAACAGCGGCAAATGATTATGCTAATGTTTATGTGAGTTCCTTTATTGATGACATGAGTGCCGCTTATACTGCTGCTGATATAGTGGTAAGCAGATCCGGTGCAATGGCTGTCGCTGAAATTTCAATCACGGGCAAGGCGGCCATCTTTGTTCCTTATCCACATGCAGCGGAGGATCATCAAACCTATAATGCTTTGGCATTGGTGGACAATGGCGCTGCGAAAATGGTGAAAGATAATGATGTGGATCAAAAACTAATCCCTTTGTTGCAAAGTTTGATGCAGGATGATCAAAGTAGGCAGTTGATGCAAGAAAAAATAAAAGTATTTGCATTTACAAATGCAGATGAAGTAATTGCAGCACAAATACTACAACATATTTAAAAAAATAAAAACGAAATCGTAATAAAGAATAAGCTAATAATGAATCCGCTAATAATGAATACACAAATAAAAAATCCGCTAACGAATATAAAAAACATCTATTTCATTGGAATTGGGGGTATTGGAATGAGTGCATTGGCAAGGTATTTTAATACACAAGGTGTACAAGTTTCAGGCTATGATAAAACGCCCACTTTATTAACGGATGATTTAGTGAAGGAAGGGATACAAATTCATTTCGAAGATGATTTAAACCAAATGGATAAAGCGGCTACTGTAATTGTTTATACACCTGCTATACCTGCGGATCATGGGGAATTAAATTATTACAGAGATAATGGTTACCATGTAGTTAAGCGTAGTGATGTTTTACAATGGGTGACTGAAAATGCTTTCACGATAGGGATTGCTGGTACCCATGGAAAAACCACGACCACTTCAATGACAGCTCATATTTTAAGACATACGAAATATGGTTGTAATGCATTTTTAGGAGGCATTGCTTCCAATTATAATACCAATTTTTGGAGCCATGAAAAAAATGTTGTGGTTGTAGAAGCGGACGAATACGATCGTAGTTTTTTAAAATTGTCGCCTAATATTGCAGTCATCACTGCAGTGGATCCGGATCATTTAGATATTTACGGAACAGCAGAGGAAGTATTAAAAGCATTTGGGCAATATGCGGATAAGATTAAGCCTGGTGGCACATTGATTCAAAAAATGGGAACAACAGTTGTGACCAATGCAGACAATAAAACAATCCAAACTTATGGGTATGATAAAAACGATGCATCGTACCATACGCAAAATTTAAAAGTGGTGGATGGTTCTTATATTTTTGATTTAGTGCATCCAGGGGGCGTTTTGAAGGAAGTGGTTTTGAATATGGGGGGCTTGCACAATGTTGAAAATGCAACAGCCGCAATTGCAATTGCGCTAACCTTGGGTATTGATGAAAATAAAATCAAGTTAGCGATTGCAGATTTCAAAGGAGTAAAGCGTCGCTTTGAGTATAAGGTTAAAACAGCGAATAAGGTTTTGATTGACGATTATGCGCATCATCCAGAAGAATTAAATGCATTAATAGCTGGTGTGAGAAGTATTTATCCTGGCGAAAAGATGGTTTTGGTTTTTCAACCACACTTATATAGCCG
>SHWT01000053.1 GCA_009693715.1 Chitinophagaceae bacterium | reverse complement strand
GGAATCGGATCTGCAAAACTTGTATAATAAATGGGCAGGCCTGCCGCATCAATGCCCATTAAGGAACGACGACTATTGCCGGCTTGATAAAATAAGGGCCATCTTTTTTCCTTGGCTTTTATTAATGCATCTGAATACGAAGCGCGGGATTCAATATCTAATGATTTTGCCGTACTTAACAGTATCAATTTTTTAGTTTGAACTTGTGCATTTACTTGTTGAAAAAAAATAAATGAAACCAATAAACAAATTTGCCATTTTTTCATGCGCGTATTTTTATAAAACCTTTAAATAGGAGTAGTCGAAATTACAATTTATTATCTATTTTTTGTAATTTAAATGATTTATAAAGCCCTCTAAATAGGTTCTTTTTGCTAATAGTTGTTTGTAAATCGGTTTAAATTTTGTTGTAACTTTAAACAAATGCACATGCAATGAAAAGTGTTTACGCAACAACTTTAGGTTTAATGCTAATGGCTGGATTATTACTGGGATGTTTGACTATTAACAAACAATCAAAAGCACAAGTAGCGCAAGGTATTCAAGGTCAAGTTTTTGAACAAAAAGGCAATCAAATGCCACAAAAAGGAAAACCTTTCTCAAAGGGTATTGGATATGCGACCCAATTATATGTTTTTGAACCAACGAGCATGCAATCTGCTAGTCAAATAAGCGGTAATATATTTCGTCAGCCAAGCACCCAATTAATTGGGTCTTATGCTACTGATAGTTTAGGCTATTTTAAAGTGAACTTAGCTCCAGGCAGGTATAGCATTTTTGTGGGGTATCAAAATGGGTATTATGCTACTAGCTTTAATCAACGCAATGAATTAGGCATTGTGCAAGTTTCTGCGGGAACCTTTACGCCTATTGAAGTAATTATTAGTGCCAACGCAAGTTATTAGCATTGAAATAGTATCTTTGTAGGGTGATGTATGAATGAGCAATCCTTGTTTGAACGGTTTAATGTATCCCCCCTCCTAAATTCTTTGGCGGACAGGATAGCTATGTCCGAAACGCAAAAAATTCCTTTTCAAATTTTCTTGCAGCACCTGAATGGATCGGTCCCCGCTTTTGTTTTACAAACTATTTTTACGCATGAGAAAACGAATCAGTGGAATCATATTGTTGTATTAAATGATGCAGAAGAAGCAGCCTATTTTTTTAATTCTATTGAAAGTGTGACCGAGGCGATGGATTTGTTTTATTTTCCCTCCTCTTTTAAAACACCCCACAATTTTAATTTTTTAAATCCTTCGCATGTGATGTTGCGAACCGAAGCATTGACTAAAATTTCAATGGGCGGGAATAAAAAAATTATTGTGACCTATCCTGAAGCGCTTTTTGAAAAAGTGATTCTTCCAAAAACTTTACAAAAAAATATCATTCAAATTAAAACCAATGATAGTATTGATTTAAATGCAATCATGCAGCAATTTGTTGACTATGGCTTTGAACGCACCGATTTTGTATATGAGCCAGGTCAGTTTGCTTTAAGAGGGGGCATTTTTGATATATATTCTTTTGGGAATGAAAAGCCTTATCGTATTGAATTGTTTGGCGAGGAAGTGGATAGTATCCGCTTGTTTGATCCTGCAACACAATTGAGTGAACGTAAATTATTGCAAGTCAATATTATTCCAAATGTAACCACCCAATTTGAGGATACTGAAAAAATACCACTCATTGAATTTATGCATAGTAACACTATTCTTTGGATGAAGGATTGGAATGTAATTAAGCAGCGTGGCATGGATCAATGGGAGTCCTTAAATGATTTTTTAACGCATACGGCCAATAATAAACCAATTGAATTGGGCGATGCACATATCAAACATACCCAATTAGATGATTTTGATACGGTTGAAAATGTGGAGGCTTCTTTATTGAATAGCACGATTATTGAATGGGGGTTTCAGGCCAATATTACGAAGGAAGTCATCCTATTTAATACCCAAGTGCAGCCTAGCTTTAATCGACAATTTCAATTGTTGATTGCCAATTTGCAGGAGCTTGAAAAAAAAGGGTATGCCTTATTTATTTTTGCAGAGCAAGCCAAGCAGTTGGAGCGTTTGCACGCTATCTTCACAGATTTAAAAACAGAAATACAATTTACACCTGTTGTAAAAAATATTCACGAAGGATTTATAGATCATGATCATAAAATAGTTTGTTATACGGATCATCAAATATTTCAACGTTATCATAAATACAAAGTAAAGCAAGCCTATAGTAAAAGTAAGGCCATTACGCTCAGAACATTACGTGATATGCAGCCCGGAGATTATGTTACGCATATTGATCATGGGGTGGGTGTATATAGTGGGCTGCAAAAAATTGACGTGAATGGCTTAATGCAGGAAGCAGTTAGGATTATATATAAGGACAGTGATATTTTATATGTGAATATAAATTCACTACACAAAATTTCAAAATATACTGGAAAGGAAGGGGCGCCTCCTAAAATTAATAAGTTAGGTTCCGATGCTTGGGTAAAGTTAAAAGACAAAACAAAAGCAAAGGTGAAGGAGATTGCATTTGATTTGATTAAGTTGTATGCACAACGTAAGGCACAAGCTGGCTTTGCATTTACGCCAGATAATTACATGCAATACGAATTAGAAGCTTCATTTATATACGAGGAAACTTTGGATCAAGCAAAGGCAATAGCCGATGTAAAAAAGGACATGGAAACACCTTCGCCCATGGATAGATTGGTTTGTGGAGATGTAGGTTTTGGTAAAACGGAAGTAGCAGTTAGGGCAGCATTTAAAGCAGCCATTGATGGGAAGCAGGTAGCACTATTGGTGCCTACTACAATTTTAGCATTTCAACATTACAAAACATTTGTGGATCGCTTAAAGGATTTTCCTATTACGGTTGATTATTTGAATCGATTTAAATCCGCTGCACAAAAAAAGGAAACCATTGAAAAAGTAAAACAAGGGAAGGTGGATATTTTGGTGGGCACCCATGGTATTTTAGGTAAGGATGTGGTGTTTAAGGATTTGGGTTTAATGATTATTGATGAAGAGCAAAAATTTGGGGTCGGGCATAAAGAAAAATTAAAAACTTTAAGAGCAACGGTTGATTGTTTAACATTAACAGCAACACCCATTCCAAGAACTTTACATTTTAGTTTAATGGGCGCGCGCGATTTAAGTATTATTAATACACCGCCAGCGAATAGACAACCCATTCATACGGAAGTGCAGGTGTTTAATGAGGATACGATTCGCGAAGCCATTTATTACGAGGCAGAACGCGGAGGACAGGTGTTTTTTATTCATAATCGGGTGCAAGGCTTGTCGGAAATGTGTGCGATTATTCAGCGTTTATGCCCTGATTTAAGTATTGGATTTGCGCATGGTCAGTTAGAAGGGCATCAGTTGGAAGAAAAAATATTAGATTTTATTGAGAAAAGATATGACGTGTTGGTGTGTACGAATATTGTTGAAAGTGGCGTGGATATTGCCAATGTAAATACCATCATCATTAACAATGCACATCAATTTGGCTTAAGTGATTTGCACCAATTAAGGGGAAGGGTTGGCCGAAGTAATAAAAAAGCGTTTTGCTATTTATTAGCGCCGCCCATAAGTACTTTGCCGGATGATTCTAGAAAAAGATTACAAACCTTAGAACAGTTTAGTGAGTTGGGTAGTGGATTTCAAATTGCGATGCGCGATTTGGACATTCGGGGTGCTGGTAATTTATTAGGCGGAGAGCAAAGTGGATTTATGTTGGAGATTGGATTTGAAATGTACCAGAAAATTTTAGCAGAAGCAGTAAGGGAATTAAAAAGATCTGATTTTAAAGAATTGTTTCAGGAAGAAATTAGCAAGCAGGATGATTATGTGCAAGACTGCACGATTGACACCGACTTGGAGATTATGATTCCAGATATTTATGTTGAAAGTATTGGAGAGCGCCTATCCTTATATACAAGATTGGATCAATCTGAAAATGACGAAGAATTAGATTTACTGCATGGGGAAATGGTAGATCGATTTGGTCCGATGCCTAAGTCGGTGGAAGATTTATTTACAACAGTCAAGTGTAGAAGAATTGCCATCGCATTGGGTTTTGAAAAATTGACTTTGAAAGACGAAACGGTAAGGTGCTTTTTTATAAATCGTCCGGATGCCCCTTATTTTGAAAGTGATACTTTTAAGCAATTGTTATTGTTTGCACAAACCGCAATGAATACTGCGCATTTTAAACAAGCAGGGAAAAACTTTATCCTTATCATCAAGGATATCAAAGGGATGAGTGAATGTTATCGCCTGTTAAATAAAATACATACTGGCGTATTGGGCTTCAAATAAATGATAATAGGTAAGGGCTAAAATGTTAAAAACCGCACTCGATTCATCGAGTGCGGTTTTTAAATAAGATTGGAATTGTGTAAAAAAGATCCAGTAAAACTAGAATCCTTTTGTAGCCACTCCGTCAGCAATAGCTTTAAGCGCATTTGTTTCGCTTAAGATCGCTGCCATTTTATTTCCTTTACCATCGTTGCCACCTGCCATATAACCGCCTTTTGCAGTTCTAGTGATGACAGCGTCAAGCATAGGTACATTTTTTTCTTTTGTTTTTAAGCAATACGCTTTAATCATTTTTGTAGTGTCCATTTTGTATAAATTTTAAAGTGAAATTTTCTAGTTGAAAGTAGGTTATTTATTGTTATTCATTTGAGTTCAAGGGCTGTTTTTTGTTAAAATAGCCAAAAATTGTATTAATACTAACTTTTAGGCGTCAATTTTAGCATATTTCGCATGTGATTCAATGAATTCCCTTCTTGGAGCCACCTCGTCACCCATCAGCATGCTAAAAATACGATCAGCTTCTGCAACGCTTTCGATGGTCACTTGTTTCAAGGTTCTTCTGGATGGATCCATGGTCGTTTCCCATAATTGGTCTGCGTTCATTTCTCCCAATCCTTTATAGCGCTGAATGGTTACTGAATCATCTTTTCCACCCCCAATTTTTGTAACCAAGGCTTTTCTTTGTTCTTCACTATAGGCATATTCCTGGTCCTTGCCTTTTTTCACTAAGTACAAAGGAGGTTGTGCAATGTATACATATCCATTTTGCACTAACTCTTTCATATATCTAAAGATGAAAGTTAAAATTAAAGTAGCGATGTGCGATCCATCCACATCGGCATCGGTCATAATAATTAATTTGTGATAACGAAGTTTTACAATGTTCAAAGCCTTTGGATCTTCGGGCGTACCAACAGTTACACCAAGTGCAGTGTACATATTACGAATTTCCTCATTCTCATATATCTTATGCTCCATTGCTTTTTCAACATTCAAAATTTTACCACGTAATGGTAAAATTGCTTGATAGCCGCGATCACGCCCTTGTTTTGCAGTACCACCCGCTGAATCTCCTTCGACTAAGTAAAGCTCACATCTTTCTGGATCCCTATCTGAACAATCCGCCAACTTTCCTGGAAGCCCGCCGCCCGTAAGTACCGTTTTGCGTTGCACCATATCTCTTGCTTTTTTAGCTGCTACACGGGCTTGGGCCGCTAAAATTATTTTTGAGATTACATACTTCGCTTCCTTCGGATTTTCTTCTAAATAAGCTTCTAATACCCTAGCAACGGTAGTTTGAACCACCCCACTCACTTCACTATTTCCTAATTTGGTTTTCGTTTGACCTTCAAATTGCGGTTCAGGAACCTTTACGGAAATAATGGCACTTAAGCCTTCTCTGAAATCATCTCCCTCTACAGTTACTTTTGCTCTTTCAAATAAACCTTCTTTATCACCGTAACTTTTGAATACGCGGGTAAGTGCAGTTCTAAATCCTGTCACATGCGTTCCACCCTCAATCGTATTAATATTATTTACATAAGAAAATATATTCTCTTTAAAATCGTCATTGTAAGTCAACGCAACCTCGACCATTACATTGGAAGCTTCATCCAAACCTTCCACATACAAAGGTTGTGCTATGATTGGATTACGATTACCATTCTTATCTAGCATTTGCACAAACTCAACAATACCACCTTCACTATAAAAATTGTTTTGATAAGCAACACCAGCCTCATCTAATTCTCTGTGGTCTGTTATTGTGATGTTGATTCTTTTGTTTAAATAAGATAGCTCACGTAAACGACCTTCTAAAATTTCTCTTTTATAAACTGATTCTTGAAAGATGGTTAAGTCAGGCCAAAAATGAACGCGCGTTCCGGTTTTTTCACTGATACCAATTTCCCTAACAGCATATTGTGGAGCGCCAATGGCATACTCTTGTTCAAAAATTTTACCTTCTCTTTCAACGGTTACCAACAATTTTTTACTAAGTGCATTTACGCAACTCACCCCCACACCATGCAATCCGCCTGACACCTTGTAGGTATTTTTATCAAATTTACCTCCAGCATGCAAAACAGTCATAACCACTTCTAAAGCAGAGCGTTTCTCCTTGGTATGCATGGCAGTAGGAATACCACGACCATTATCCTGCACACTAATGGAGTTGTCCTCATGAATAGCAACCTCAATATGAGAGCAATAGCCTGCCAATGCCTCGTCAATAGAGTTGTCAACTACCTCATATACAAGGTGGTGTAAGCCTTTTGAGCCAACATCGCCAATATACATGGCAGGTCTTTTTCGAACGGCTTCCAATCCCTCTAAAACCTGGATACTATCGGCACCGTAATTTTTATTTTCGGCTGATTCGCTTGACTGTAAATCTTCTGACATAAAATGGGTAAAATTATTTTGTTTTTATAGGCATTCGGAATGCATACAAACTTAAGAAAATTAAGGGTTTAAAGCCTGTTTTAGCCCCAATTTAGTTATCCCCATTTTTGCCATTTTGTGCATAGTTTTTTAGCCTAAAAATGGGCTATTTTTTAGTCATTTTTGCGTCAGATTTTGACCTATAATAGTTGCTTTACTTTTTATGTGTTAATTTTGTGGTAATGACGCAGGCACATGAAATATTAAAACAAGCAAATGCACCCCATGGGTTTGATGGGATGGCTTTGTTGTATTCCAAGGAGCAGCGCATACCTGGTTCAACGCAATACCATATTCGTCGATATGCGGCGCAGGGTAGCTGGGCGGCCGAGGATACGGGCATGTTTATTTATCACTATAACGCAAGTACCCCCAAGGATAATTATTTAGAATTACGATTTTGTATTTCGGGGAACAGGTATTGTGATAATAAATTATGCGGAACTTGTAATCAAATACCTACTACTGATTGTTCGGGTCCTTTGCGTACGATTGATGTTTTTTCATTTCATTTTACTTCCACTTTTTTACATCAGTTTGTACATCATGTAAAATTGAATAATAAAAAAGATGATTTATTGGCTTTCAAGCATCCTGATAATTTTTCTAAAATATTTCAGTTGAGTATAAAAAAGCGGGCCACGTTGGATGCTTTGTTAAATCATAGTTACACCGGCTCGCTCGAAAACATTTTTATAAATGCAAAAGTGCATGAATTACTGGTGTACAGCTTAGAGCATGTTGTGGAAGAAAAAGACGCTGTGTTTTCTTGTAAATTTTTAGCGGATGAGCGTGGCAAGGAAAGTATTTATCAAGCACGTGAATTTTTATTACAACATATTGGAGATCCCATTACCATTAAGGAATTGAGCCGTAAGGTGGCAATGAATGAGTGTTATTTGAAGAAGGGTTTTAAAGAAGTTTTTGGTACAACGATCTTTGATTTTTACCAACAACAAAGAATGGAACACGCAAAGTATTTGTTGTATGAAAAGTCATTAAGTGTGACGGATGTATCCGCATTATTGGGCTATTCTTCTATCTCTCACTTTTCTGCAGCCTTTAAAAAGCATACCGGCTTAAAACCTTGTGAGTTGTTGAATTAATAAGTATTTCCTTTATCCTATTTTTTAGTTTCTTCCTTTTATTTTAGTTATTTTTATTTTTCAAACTATTCCTGTGCGACATTTACTAGCGACTGCCATTTTATTTTTATTCAGTTCCTGCATTAATCAAAGGGTCGATTTAATTGTGCATCATGCACAAATTTTTACAGTGAACAATGAATTTAGTGTCGCAGAAGCAATGGCCATTCAGGATGGCAAAATTGTTGCTATTGGTAATAATGATGATATCTTAAAAGAGTATAAGTCAGATAGCGTTGTTAATGCAAACGGCGCTAGTGTTTATCCAGGTTTTATTGATGCACATGCGCATTTTTTAGGATATGGACAATCCCTTTTTACCGTAGGTTTAATGTTTGTACCTACTTGGGACGAAGCCATTGCTCGCGTGAAAGACTTTGCAGCGAAGCATCCTGGAACGGGTTGGATCAAAGGAAGAGGCTGGGATCAGAATCGTTTTCCAGGCAAGCAGTTTCCGACCAATGCGTTGTTAAATGAATTATTTCCGGATCGACCTGTAATATTAGAAAGAGTAGATGGGCATGCAAGTATTGCTAATGACTTTGCTTTAAAGTTGGCAGGGATAAAGCCAGGTCAAACCATGGAAGGTGGGCAGTTTTTAACCCTAGATGGAAAAATAACTGGATTGCTTGTAGATAATGCAGTAAGTGTGGTTGATAAAATAATGCCCCCTGTTACCAAGGAGGATTATAAAAATTGGTTAATCAGCGCCCAGCAAAATTGTTTTGCAACAGGATTAACGACCATTACAGATTGTGGCTTAAATCCTTCTGATATTGATCAAGTGGATGCGTTGCAAAAAAGCAATGATTTAAAAATGCGTTTGTATGTGATGTTAAGTGACAAACCGGAATCTTACAGTTCAAAATATTTTACGGATGGTGGGTATGTTACTGATCGTTTATCAGTGAAAGGTGTAAAAGTATATGGGGATGGTGCACTCGGAAGTAGGGGTGCTTGCTTATTGCAACCCTATGCAGATAAAGCAGGCTGGTCGGGCTTTTTATTAAGTAGTCAAGCGCATTTTGATTCCATCGCTGCAAAATTAATTAACACTGATTTTCAAATGTGTACCCATGCGATTGGGGATAGCGCCAACCGAACCATATTAAATGTGTATGCGAAATATTTAAAAGGGAAGAATGACAAACGTTGGAGAATTGAACATGCGCAAGTTATTAATCCTGCCGATTTTCATTTGTTTGGAGACAATAGCATTGTGCCTTCGGTGCAACCTACTCATGGCACTAGTGATATGTATTGGGCGGGGGATCGATTGGGTGCAGAAAGATTAAAAGGTGGTTATGCATTTAAACAATTGTTAGATGAGAATGGATGGCTTCCTTTAGGCACTGATTTTCCTGTAGAAGAAATTAATCCATTTAAAACATTTTTAGCAGCAGTAGCAAGGCAGGATAGTAAAGGTTTTCCTGCAGGTGGTTTTCAAATGGAAAATGCTTTGACAAGAGAACAAACCATTCGAGGTATGACCATTTGGGCTGCCAAAGCAAATCGCATGGAAAAACAAGTAGGTTCCTTAGAAGTAGGGAAGAAAGCTGATTTTATTATCTTGGATAAGAACTTAATGAAGGTGCCAACGGATAGTATTTTGCAAATAAAAGTGAAGCGTACTTATTTGAATGGAGAGCGCGTTCATTAATAGTTTTTTGCCCGCCAAGATATTTAAAGATCATCAGAGAATATTATATTTCACTCTTGAACATTGAGCCATAGCGTATAGAAATTTGTAAATTCTAACGTAAAAAGTCAGCATGTCTGAGCACAAAGTGCGAGTTCTGACTTTTAGTTTGAATTTATGAATTTTAGCGTTAAATGGCGAGCAGAGAAAGATGAAATATAATGTTCAAAAGATGAATCTTATTAAACTACAACCCGACCATATCTTTAGGGATGACCCATGCATCAAATTCTTCAGGGGTAACGTAGCCTAATTTCACCGCCATTTCTTTTAATGTGGTCCCTTCTTTATGTGCTTTTTGCGCGATCTCTGCTGATTTGTAATAACCAATCTTGGTATTTAATGAAGTCACTAGCATTAAGCTATTGTTTACGTGCTTATTGATATTAGCTTCGATCGGTGCTAAACCAATCGCGCATTTTTCATTAAAGCTCATACAGCCATCTCCAATTAATCTTGCACTATGTAAGAAATTATAAATCATTACGGGTTTAAATACGTTCAATTCAAAGTGACCCATGGAGCCGCCAATATTAATGGTAACATCATTGCCCATTACCTGTGCCGCAATCATGGTTAGTGCTTCAGATTGGGTAGGATTCACTTTACCAGGCATGATGGAAGAGCCTGGCTCATTATCTGGAATAAAAATTTCGCCAATACCACTTCTTGGTCCGGATGAAAGCATACGAACATCGTTGGCAATTTTCATTAAACTTACGGCTACTGTTTTTAATGCGCCATGTGATTCAACAATTGCATCATGTGCCGCGAGTGCTTCAAATTTATTTTCAGCAGTGATAAATGGAAGGCCTGTTAAGTTAGTAATATGTTTTGCTACATTTTCTGAATATCCTTTGGGTGTATTAATTCCTGTGCCAACGGCAGTGCCACCTAATGCCAATTCGCTTAAGTGGGCTAAAGTATTTTCAATTGCTTTTAAACCATGCTTTAATTGGCTTGCGTATCCGCTAATTTCTTGCCCTAAGGTAAGTGGGGTAGCATCCATAAAATGGGTACGACCAATTTTTACAATATGCATAAATTCGGCACTCTTCGCATCCAATGTATTTTTTAAAGTAGTAATACCTGGAATGGTGGTTTCTTTTAAAATTTGGTAGGCAGCAATATGCATTGCTGTTGGAAAAGTATCATTAGAAGATTGTGATTTATTTACATCGTCATTCGGGTGTAAAAATTTATCGGGATCTAATAAACTGCCCCCTTTGATTACATGCGCGCGATACGCAATTACTTCATTCACGTTCATATTGCTTTGGGTACCACTACCTGTTTGCCATACGACTAATGGAAATTGATCATCTAATTTACCTGCTAATATTTCATCACATACTTGTCCAATTAAATCACATTTTTCTTTTGGTAAAACACCCGCATCACAATTGGTTAATGCTGCTGCTTTTTTTAAGTAAGCAAATGCGCGAATAATTTCTTTCGGCATTTTATTAATGTCTTGCGCTATTTTGAAATTTTCAATACTTCTTTGTGTTTGAGCACCCCAATAAACATGTGCAGGTACTTTTACTTCGCCCATGGTATCTTTCTCGATTCTGTATTCCATATCGTAAAATTTTGATAACACAAAGGTACTACAGCAATGATAAAATTGCGTCAGTTGGGTGTATTAAATTCGAATAAAAAAGGCATTAGTGCCCTTTGAAAACAGGTTTCCTTTTATCAATAAATGCTTGAATTCCTTCCTTGCAATCATCAGTGACAAAGCATTCCCCAAATAATTCAGCTTCCACATCATACCCATTTACTTGTTCATCCCACACCGCATTGATGGCCTTAATAGAGTTGCCAACCGCAATGGGTGATTTTTGATGACATACACTTAATATAGAGAAGGCCTTATCCAATAGTTCGCTTTGCGGAACCACATAGTTGGCTAAGCCATAATTCATAGCTTGTGTCGCATTGATGGTTTTACCCGTAATGATTAATTCCATAGCCCTGCCTTTGCCTACTCTTTGGGTTAACCTTTGCGAACCACCATAGCCGACCATAATACCTAGGTTTACTTCAGGCTGACCAAAAGTGGCACTTTCAGAGGCAATCACAAAGTGACAACTCATGGCTAATTCGCATCCGCCACCTAGTGCAAATCCGTTGACACATGCAACTACTGGTTTAGGACAGTGCTCAATTTTTGAGAAAACAGCTTGTCCTCTTTTTGCAACAGCCACTGCTTGCTCTTTAGTTAAGGATTCAAATTCTTTAATATCTGCACCAGCTACAAAGCTTTTCAGGCCCGCACCTGTGATAACCACACTTTTGATTTCTGGAAACTTGTATACACGATCCATTACTGCATCCAAATCATTGATGACTTGTTTGTTCAAAGCATTTAAAACATCGGGGCGGTTAATGGTAACAATTAAGGTATGGTCTTCTAATTTTGTAAACAAAGTTTGAAACGACATAATAAAAAATTTAATTTTTTATTGCACCTTATTTTTTGTGTTTCGCCACCCAATCTCGAATATAGGTTGCGATATCAGTGGTATTAGTGCCAGGTGCAAATAAGGTACCAATACCCATCTCTCTTAAAACAATACTATCTTGTTCAGGTATAATTCCACCGCCTGTTAGTAAAACATTTATCAAACCTTTTTCCTGCATTAATTTATACACTTTTGGAAAAACGGTCATGTGTGCGCCGGATAAAATACTAATGCCTATCGCGTCTACATCTTCCTGTAATGCAGCTTGTACCACCATTTCAGGACTTTGGCGTAGACCCGTATAAATAACTTCCATCCCAGCATCTCTTAAAGCGGTTGCAATAATTTTGGCGCCACGGTCATGTCCGTCCAATCCAACTTTGGCAACTAATACTCTTATCGGTTTCACATTACTCATGTTAAGTGTTAATACAATTTACATTATTTATTGGAAAGTAATTTCAAACTGTACTCGATTCTTTCTTTTGCGTCTTTTAATTCAATCGCTTGAATGATTTCAAAAACACCTGGTCCAAATTTGCCACCCACTAACATGATTCTAAATGGCAACATAAGGTCACCTGGTTTTATTTCATGTGTTGCGGCGAGGGCTTTGAAATGTGTTTCAAGATCAGTAGCACTTGGTTGCGCATCGCCCTTATTCATCATTTCTTCATAAGCTGCAGACAAAGCGGTAAAGAAGGCTTGCTTCTTCTCCTCCCATTTTGGTAAAATGGAAGCGGTATCAATTTCAGTAGGTGCTTTGAAAAAGAAACTGCCTTGGGTAATGAAATCGGTTAGCAAATGACATCTGTCTTTTATAAGTCCAATTACTTTGACCAAATAGGCGGGCTCGTGAACTTCAATTTGCGCAGCATCATAAAATGGTTTTACTAATAATGCGAGTTTGTTATTTTCTGTTTTTTTGATCCATTCTTGGTTGAACCATTTTGCTTTTTCGTAATCAAATTTTGCACCTCCTTTATGTACACGCGCTAGTGAAAATTGCGCAATTAATTCGTCGATGCTAAAGATTTCTTTATCTGTTCCATCATTCCATCCTAATAATGCTAATAAATTAATGAGTGCCTCAGGTAAAAAACCTCTTTCCTTAAATCCAATGGTTTGTTCTTTCGTATTGGGATCCATCCAATCCATTGCAAACACAGGGAAACCTAATCTTTCTCCATCACGCTTGCTTAATTTTCCATGCCCTTCCGGTTTTAATATCAATGGCAAATGCGCCCATTGGGGCATTTGATGTAAGCCAAATAAATATTTCCAAAGTAAAATATGAACGGGTGCGCTTGGTAGCCATTCTTCTCCACGAAAAGCATGTGTAATTTTCATTAAATGATCGTCCACCACCACGGCTAAATGATAAGTTGGCATACCATCTGCTTTTAATAAAACTTTATCATCTACCGTACTTGTATCGAAGGAAACTTCCCCGCGTATTAAATCATTAAAGGACAAGATTTCTTGTTCTGGCATGATAATTCTAACGACATACGGCGTATTGTTTTTTAATAATTTGTTGACTTCCTCTTCACTTAATGAAATTGAATTTTTCATTTCCCTGCGATGTGCCTTATTGTATTGGAAATTGGAGATTTCGTTTCTTTTGTTTTCTAAATCACTAGGGGTGTCAAATGCATAATAAGCATAGCCGTCAGCAATGAGTTGGTCTGCGTATTTTTTATACAAGTGTTTGCGCTCGCTTTGGCGATAGGGCGCATAGGCACCACCCACTGCTGGGCTTTCATCCGGGGATAAGCCGCACCAGGCTAATGTGTCCATAATATATTGCTCTGCACCAGGCACAAAACGAGACTGATCGGTATCCTCAATCCTTAATATAAAATCACCACCATGGTGTTTTGCAAATAAATAATTAAATAAAACGGTCCTTACCCCACCAATATGTAACCCGCCTGTAGGAGAGGGCGCAAACCTAACTCTGACCTTTGAATCCATGCTATAAACTATTTACACAAAGATAATATTCAATTGGGCAAAAGAACTATTTATCTTTGGGTATGTATTTGATTAAAACACCTTTTTGGCTTA
>SHWT01000052.1 GCA_009693715.1 Chitinophagaceae bacterium | reverse complement strand
ACATAAAACTTTTTGTAGGCCGCTCTGTAAAAACCACCAAATAGCGCAACCGCTTTATCTGATTTCGCATTTTGTGTTTTATAAAAATTGGCAGCTATTAATATCGCAATGACAGATAATGTAACTGGGGCAATGGAGAATACCAAATCAATATGCGTTTCTAATGCTAATCCATCTGAAGTGATGAATTGGGAGAAAGGAATAAATCCAACACCTATTGCACAAGCTGTTAAAATAAGTAATGGTAATTTCATGCTCCAACTGCCTTCGCCATGATCATGTGCATCATCATGACCATCACTGCGGTGCGCTTTTGCTGCGGCATCCTTGCTCCAAAAAATATTGAAATATAAACGGAACATATAAAAACTTGTAAGTGCTGCTGTGAACAAGGCAACACCGTAAATCAATTTATTTTCATGGAATGCAGCCGTTAAAATTTCCTCCTTACTAAAAAATCCTGCAAAAGGAGGGATACCTGCAATCGCTAGGCATGCAATTAAAAAAGCGGCATGGGTAATGGGCATTAATTTTCTTAAGCCACCCATATCTTTCATTTCATTACTATGTACCATATGAATGACCGAGCCTGCACCTAAGAATAATAAACTTTTGAAAAATGCATGGGTAAATAAATGAAACATCGAAGCCATATATCCCAATCCTTCTTCACCGCCATTTTTTGAAATACCTAATGCAAACATCATATAGCCAATTTGCGACATCGTGGAATAAGCCAATACACGTTTGATATCTGTTTGTGTACAAGCAATCACTGCAGCAAGTAAGGCGGAGAATGCACCCACATAAGTAACAATGGTTAAGGCTGCTTCGTCCATGGAGAAAATAGGAAATAATCGAGCCACTAAATAAACGCCCGCGACCACCATGGTTGCTGCGTGGATTAATGCGGACACCGGAGTAGGTCCTTCCATAGCATCTGGTAACCAAATATGCAAAGGGAACATAGCCGACTTTCCTGCACCACCCATAAATATTAATGTTAAACCCCAGGTAAGCATACTTGCGCCTAAAAAGCTAGCACTCGTGAAGCTTAAGAATTCAGGGGACTGCGTCGATGTTAATGTTTCAATCAATAATCCAATATCTAAAGTGCCTCCGTAAAAGCCCATGATTAAAATGCCAATTAAAAAACCTAAATCAGCAAAGCGCGTTACAATGAATGCTTTTTTGGAAGCAGCCACTGCGGAAGGTTTATTAAAGTAGTAGCCAATTAATAAAAAGCTGGATACCCCCACCAATTCCCAGAACATGTATACCTGAAAAATATTAACCGATAATATTAAGCCCAACATGGAGAAGGTAAATAAAGACAAGAACGCATAATAAGTAGCAAATCTTTCTTCGCCTTTCATATAGCCCAAGCTAAATATATGCACCATTAAGGAAACCGATGTAACTACAATTAACATCATGACTGAAATGGGATCTACAATGATACCCATATCAATGGATACATTGGGACTAAACTGCAACCAAGTATATTTTAATGCAATTATTTTTTGATACACCCCGTTAACCTTTCCGTCTACAAAAAAGTATTGTTTCGCCGCAACAAATGATAATAGGGTTGATGTAAGTAAGGAAGCGGTTCCGATAATGCCTGCGCTTTTAGCAAAGTACTTGCGTCCGAATAAGCCCAATACCACAAAAGTAGCAAGCGGTAATAATGGAATCCAAAGTATATATAAGTAGTTTGACATAATAATTAAAATTTCATTTCAGTGGCATCGTCTACATCAATGGATTGGTGACTACGATATAAATTAATAATAATGGCAATAGCCACAGCTGCTTCGGCAGCAGCAATGGTGATGATAAATAAAGAAAAAAACAAACCATCTAATTTATCAGGAAATAAGTATTTATTAAATGCCACAAAATTGATATTTACGCTATTTAACATGAGCTCTATAGACATGAGCATGGTAATAATATTTCTTCTGGTAAACAAACCATACATGCCTATAAAAAATAAAGCAGTGCTTACAAAAAGGATATGGGTTAAGGGTACTTCATTCATGGTATTAATCCTTCTTTTTGTTTAAGTGAACAATATTTGCTTCAGTGGGTTTCATCGCAATTACAATACAGCCCACCATCGCGGCTAATAATAACATACTCACTACTTCAAACGGTAAAATAAAACCATGCGAAGTGGTGCTTAGCATTTGCATGCCTATTTCATCCACACTGGGATTAAAGGGGGCTGCTGAAATATTATTGAATCCGTAATGATTAATTAAATTATAAGTGAATGCAATTCCAAATAAAGCAGCGAGTGCGGAAAATATCATTTTGCCAGTGGCGGGTTTGGCCATTTCCTTGCCTGATTGCTGTGTTAAGAATATCGAGAAGATAATTAACACCACGATACCACCTACATAAATCACAATTTGGATGGCAGCAATAAACTCTACCTGCATCCAAAAATAAAGTGCAGCGATGCCTACCAATGAAAATAATAACCAGATGGCGGAACGAAATATTTTAAGTGAAGTCACTGCTAAAATTGCGGCGCCCAATATGAGTGCGGCAATGGCGTAAAATATAATAGTTGATGTATTCATTATTCTATTCCCTCCCTTATTTTAGATCCTGGTTGATTTAATACCTTGGTTAATTTGGTTCTATCAAATACACTGTGTTCAAAATTAGGCGCCATTTTAATAGCATCACTTGGACAAGCAACAATACATAAATTACACATGGTGCATAATTCAAGACGATATACCAATGTGTCAATTGCTTTTTTCTTTTTTCCTTCAGGGGAGGTTTCAAATTTGGTCACCACTTTAATGGTGCCATTTGGACAAGCCAACTCACAAGCGGTACAACCCGTACAAGTATGCTCATTGTTGGCATCATGTGGCATCACTACTTCCCCCTTGAATCGATCCGACAATAATAAAGTCGCACGGTTGTCAGGATATTGTTCTGTAATTATTTCTTTTGGGTGGGTAAAGTAATAACCTGTTTTGCGCATGCCTTTTAATAAGGAGGTTACGCCGGTAACAACATCTGTTATATATTCTTTCAAAAACATGTTTTTAATTCATTTTATGTTAAAAATGCCAACCTAAAATAGCAATCACTGCTACTAATAAAAGGTTAAACAAACTTATCGGTAATAAATATTTCCATTCTAAATTCAATAATTGATCAACGCGCAATCTTGGGAAGGTCCATCTGAACCACATAATTAAAAAGATAAGAAAAAATGTTTTTCCCATAAACCAAACCGAGGAAGGGATATAATCCATGATATGATTAAAGGCTTCCCAATTTCCAATATGTAATGGCATCCAACCGCCAAAGAATAAAGTTGCACCAATCGCACAAACAATAAATATGTTAATGTATTCTGCTAAAAAGAACAAGGCGAATCGCATACCTGAATATTCCGTATGAAAACCTGCGGTTAATTCTGATTCGGCTTCCGCTAAATCAAATGGGGCACGGTTGGTTTCGGCAGTAACTGCAATAATGTATAATACAAATGCAATGACTGCTGGAATATGACCTTTAAAAATCCACCAACCATTTTGTTGTGCATTCACAATTTCAGAAAGTTGCAAGCTACCTGTTAAAACAACTATAGTTAAAACTGCAAAGCCTGCAGACAATTCATAACTCACAATTTGAGCGCCGCTGCGCATCGCGCCTAATAAAGAATATTTATTATTACTCGCCCAGCCCGCCATTAAAATGCCGATGACGGATAAGGAAGAAACGGAACTAATATAAAGTACCCCAATATTGATATCCCAAATTTGAAAATTTTTCGCAAAAGCAATTGGCGCTAATAATAACATACCCACCATCATTACTACAAAAGGAGCTAGGTTAAATAAAAATTTATCTGCCTTGTCGGGCACCAACCCTTCTTTCATGATTAATTTTAAAGTATCTGCCACTGTTTGAAACATACCACCGGGTCCTACACGATTGGGTCCTAGGCGTATTTGTATATGTGCCGCCACTTTTCGTTCCATTAATACCAATACCAAACCTAATAGGGCAAATAAACTAATGGACAATAAAATCACTATCACACATTCAATAGTCAATGCCATCGTGGGATTAAACTTCATCAATAACCAATCTTGAACATTGGTTGTAATTCCTTCTAAACTAAACATGTGTTACTGTTTTTATATAACAAACAATTCTATCTTACTTTTATCTATCAATATCTGGAATCACTAAATCCAAAGTACCCATACTCGCCATTAAATCACCAATCATACCTCCAACAGCTATGTGATTTAATACTGATAAATTTGAAAACCCTGGAGACCTGAATTTAATTCTGTGCGGTGTGGTTCCGCCTTCACTCACTATGTACACACCAAATTCACCTCGGGCAGTTTCCACCCTTGTATAAAATTCACCCTTCGGTAATTTCAAAACATTTTTTGTTTTACCTACAAAATCGCCTTCTGGAATATTATCAATTAATTGTTCAATGATGCGAATAGATTGATTCATTTCTTTTACACGCACCATGTAGCGTGCAAAGGAATCACCTGCAGTTTCTAATACTTCATCGAATTCCACTTTATCATACACTTCGTAAGGATAAATTTTTCGTATATCACAGCTTACCCCACTTGCGCGTGCAACCGGTCCAGTGCAACCATAAGAAATAGCATCTTCTGCACTTAAAATTCCAACACCTTTGGTTCTGCTTTGAAATATGATATTGTTGGTCACTAAATCTTCGTATTCAGTTACCTTGGATTTGAATTGGGTAATGAATGCTTTTACCTTTTTTTGAAAATCAGGATGAAGGTCATACATCAATCCGCCTGGAACAATATAATTCATGGTTAATCTTGCGCCGCAAGTATCTTCCATAATATCCGTAATCATTTCTCTTTCTCTAAATGCGTAAAAGAAAGGCGTGAAAGCGCCTAAGTCCATCGCCATGGCACCCAACCATAATTCATGAGATGCAATTCGTGTTAATTCACTCAAAATAACACGAATATATTTTGCGCGATCTGGAACTTCAATTTGCATTCCCTTTTCAATTAGTAATGCGCAGCCTAAATTATTAATATGCGATGACAAGTAATCCATTCGGCTGGTTACATAAATGAATTGACGATAAGTTAAACTCTCGCACATTTTTTCAATGGAGCGATGGATATAACCTAAGTGGGGTTCAATTTTTTTAATGGTTTCCCCATTTAAGGTAACCACTAAGTGAAGTACCCCATGCGTAGCAGGATGCTGTGGCCCCATGTTGATGACTAATTCCCCATCCGCACCTAACTCACTGGTATCTTTTATTATTTCGGTTTGATTGTACATGTGCCTATTATAATTTTATCATGTTGATAGGATCTTCAAAATCTTTTCTTAATGGATATCCTTTGAAGTCGTCCTCCAATATTAATTTTCTTAAATCAGGATGATTGGTAAAATGCACGCCAAACATTTCAAATACTTCACGCTCTAAAAATTCAGCGGTTCTCCAAATGTCACAAACGGTTTCAATCACTGGTTGTTCGCGATTTAAATTTGCTTTTATCACGATGCTTTGACGATGTGTTGTAGCAGATAAGTGATACACCATGGTTAAATGTGTTTTAAAATCAACACAGGTTAAGCAAAACAAATAATTCATTTGCATTTTGCCATTGCGCAATGCGGACATCAAAGGTTTTAATTCTTCAGCGGTCACCATGATGTTCAACCATTCGCCTGTTTCATCAAAGGTGGCTGCAGGTGCAAGGGTAGGGATGTATTCTTTTATTTCTTCGTTGGTCATTGTTATAAATTAATTGCTATTTAAAACTTTTCTATGCTTGAAGGATTACATTTTATTTGCGTCTTTCAAATGGGGTATCCTGTTTCTTTATCCTTTAAATTCACCTCTAATTTGTTCACGCGTCATGCCTAATTTAATTTTCTCTTGTAAAGAAATTAAAGAGTGCAATAATGCTTCGGGGCGTGGCGGACATCCAGGAATGTAAACATCCACCGGAATAATATGATCAGCACCTTTTACTACTGAATAAGTATTGTAAAAAAATGGACCACCACTAATCGCACAGGCACCCATCGCAATAACATATTTTGGATCTGCCATTTGATCATACAATCTTTTTAATACCGGCGCCATCTTATTTACAATGGTACCTGCAATTATAATTACATCGGCTTGACGCGGCGAAGCCCTGGCTACTTCAAAACCAAAGCGCGAAAAGTCGTATTTGGCAGAAGCGGTGGACATCATTTCAATACCGCAACAACTTGTTGCAAAAGACAATGGCCATAGCGAATTGGAGCGAGCCCAATTAATAATACTATCAAAAGTACTTACCACAATGCCACCACCTGGTGTGTCATGAACGATACCTGGAAAAGGTTCGTTACCTGCAATTTTTTCTTTTAACTCCATTTTAATGCTCCTTTTTTATGGGCGTATAAAAAGCCCATGAATAAAATAAATATGAAAACAATAATCTCAATTAAAGCAACCATTCCTACTTTTTTTACAACCACTGCCCATGGGTATAAAAAAACCAATTCAACATCAAAAATTAAAAACAACAATGCGAATAAATAATAGCCCACATTAAATTGATGCCATGGGGAAGAATCAGTAGGGATACCACATTCGTAGGCTTGACCTTTTTGCACATTTTTACTTCCCTTCACAAAAATTTTTCCAATTATAATACCGCCTGCAGAAAACACAATAGCAGCTATAAGTAAAGCAATCAATGATATCGCACCCATAGGAGATGAATTATTAGTAGCCGGAAAATTACGACTAAATCCCAACAAAATAGGGTGTAAACGAGTGCAGATAGTTAGTTATTAGAAAGGTTTTTTAAATATGTTTATAACTACTGCTAAACTCTTGATAAATTTATATTTGAAACAATAGGTGAACCCATTTTATGAGTATAAAAAGAATTTTGGGTTGCCTTTTTTAAAAGAAATTTCAAAACTAATTGCAAAAAGGCGCGCGATTTTTTAGAAAAAAGTGTAAATTTTTTGACAAAAATTGTAAATAACCTAATTATCAAAACTTTCCCTTCATAACTAAATGGTTAAAATCAGCGGGTAAAACGAGAATTTATGCTGAAACATTAATTTAATATATTATATATAATGTATTGATTATGTACTCCAAAAAATCTTATATTAATTTTCCATTAAATTTTCTTTATTTTTTTAATTTAGTATTACATTTTAACATAAGTTTATGATGTATTAATTTATAATTAAAAAATCTGATTATGAGAAAACTACTATACACTTTCGTTGTGTTATTTTCCATGAGTTTAGCTGCAAATGCGCAGGTCAAACCTGTTAGTTTAAGCGGAAAAGTTATTGATGAAAATGGAGTAGGAATACCCTATGCTTCTATTAAATTAGTAGGTTCCAAATCGGCTGTCTTAACTGACGCTGATGGTATTTTTAACATTAAGAATATAGGTAGTAGTAAACAATTAGCTATATCTAGTCTAGGATTTAAGTCAGTCACAATTGACATAAATAGTAAATCTATAAATAATATAGTTTTAAATAGTGTTTCAGAAACACTAAAAGAAGTAGTTGTTACAAACGCTTTTGGCTTGAAACAAAATTTAAAAACTACTCCTTATAGTGTTCAAGTAATATCTGGGGAGAAGTTAAACACTGTTGTTCAACCTAATCTTAATGCCGCGTTAGGTGGTAAAGTAGCAGGTTTGCAACTTCGTGATCAATCAAATGTCGCTTTGGGTAGAAATAGTAGTGTACGATTACGTGGTGAAGGAAGTATAGGTGGATCATCAGCTCTGTATATTGTTGATGGCACTCCAATGAATTCAGCCGATATTAATGTGCAAGATATAGAAAGTGTAACTGTTTTAAAAGGTGCAAATGCAACCGCCCTTTTTGGAGATCGTGCTTCCTCGGGTGCTTTTGTTATTACAACAAAAAAAGGAGGCTCAAAAAAGGGGGTAGGTATTGAATTTACTCAGTCACTTACTGCTGACGTAGTGTATCGTTTGCCTAAATATCAAGATTCTTATGCAGGAGGTGATGGCACTTATGAGCAATTTGCATGGAAATCGGGAATGCCTGCAGAATGGAAAGCTTTGGATGGAAAGTATTATCATGATTATGCAGACGATGCTAGTTGGGGTCCGAAAATGACCGGTCAAGAATATATCCCTTGGTATGCATGGTATCCTAATACGCAATATTCATATAAAACAGCAAAATTAACACCACAGCCTAATAATATTAGGGACTTTTGGAATACGGGTACTTCGAGTAACAGTAATTTAAGCTTTTATAAAAATGGTGAAAATACTAGCACAAGAATTTCTTACACGAATCAAAATATAAATGGATTGCTTCCCAATTCCAAGCAAGATAAGCATACTTTGTTCATTACAAACAGGTCTACTTTTAAAAAGTTTACATTAGAGACCAACTTTAGTTATGTTTATAATAAGGTCTTAGGTGAATTTGATGACGGTTATGCAAATAATTCATCTGGTAACTTCAATCAATGGATGCATCGGGATTTAGACATGGGAATTCTTCGTGAACTTAAAGATGTGAGAACACCTGAAGGATATTATGGTAGTTGGAACCACAATAATCCAGGTGAATACTTAAATGGAGCTGCAGGGCCTAGAAATTTTTTGGCAGGAAACTATTGGTATAATCCTTACAAGTATTTTGATTGGAAGCGGCCTGTTTCAGTAAGTGATCGTATAATAGGTAATGTCTCTCTATCTTATAAGGTGGATAATCATCTTAAGTTTACTGCAAATATTCGTAGAAATCAAATATCTTCTTCGTCTGAAAATATTACACCAACGGATATGCAATTATCTGGTACGCAAACTGGTGATTTAGCTTCCTATGGTGTAAGTTCTGGTAGTTCTTCAGAAAATAATTATGAATTTATTTCAACGTATAATAATAAATTCGGACAATTTGCACTAAATACTACTGCAGGTTATTCATTAAGAAGTAACCAAGGCACAAGTATGTCTACAAACACAAATAATGGCTTAGTAATTGCAAATTTATACAGTTTACCAAATTCTGTAAATCCTGTTTCATATTCTAGTTCTAGAAATAGATCTGAATTTAGGTCTCTATTTGCAACGTCCAATTTTTCTTACAAAGAGTTTATTTCGATGGATGTTACAGCTAGAAATGATTTTGCCTCTGTACTTCAAAAAGGGACTAATATTTTTTATCCTTCAGTAGGTTCATCATTGATTGTATCTGAATTAATCAAAATGCCTTCGTTTATAAATAACATGAAACTTTTTGGTAGTTGGGGACAAAAGCCATTATTATTAGGCACTTATGCGTTTGCGTTAAATTATGGTTTGGGAGCCAATCAATGGAATGGCAATGCTTTAATGAGTACGCCTGACAATATTATTGATCCTAACTTAACGGGATCTTTAATTTCAACAAAAGAAGCAGGTGTCGATTTTAAATTATTCAACAAATTGAATATCAATTTCACATATTTTGAGGAAATCAATGATAAACAACCTGTAAGCGTTTCAGTTTCTGGGGCTAGTGGTTATACAGGAAAAAATATTAATGCTGCTCGAATTGATAAAAAGGGTTTTGAAATTCAGTTAAATGCAAGTATCATAAGCAATAAAATATGGACATATGATTTGTCAGTTAATTACGCTAACCTATTATACAATAAGGTAGTAACTATTGCGCCAGGCATTAACAGAATATCTTTGGGTGGATCTGCTTTTGGTACAAGAGGGGCTACTGCTTTTGCCGCCTTAAATGAAACTTGGGGACAATTGATAGGTTCAGCTACAATGTATGATAAGACCGGGCAACCAATTATTTTAGCCAATGGGTACTATAAAGTTGCAGCTGATCAAAATTTGGGTACTGTGCTTCCAAAACATACAGGAGGTATGATTAATACTCTTCGTTTCAAAGGGAATCTTGAATTAAATGCAAATATAACATATCAATTTGGAGGTACGTTTTACTCTTTATCTGAGATGTGGGGTAATTTTTCTGGTTTGCTAGAAAACACCGCTACAATCAATCATAAAGGAAAAAACGTTCGTGACGCAATTGCGGATGGTGGGGGTGTTCATGTAAAAGGCGTTGATGAAGCAGGAAATGCTGTAGATCGTTATATTGATGCTCAAACATATTTCCAACAGTTTTACAATCAAAGAAATTCAACACCCTTTTTACATTCATTTTCTTATATTAAATTACAGGAGGTGAGCTTAGGATATCACCTACCGGTGAGTAAGATGGGCTTAAAAAAGATTTGTAACGATTTAACGGTGTCCGTAATCGCAAGAAAACCGCTACTTATTTGGTCTGAAGATAAAATGTTTGATCCTTCAGAAATTAGTCCAACTTTTGGAGAAAATGGTCAATTTCCAAGTGTGAGAGGAGTTGGATTGAATATTAAAGTAACATTTTAATCATACCAAATTATTAAATTTCAAAATTAAACTTATGAAAAATAACATAATCATATTTACAATATTTACTGCCGTATTGCTTGGTTGTTCCAAGAGTATCGATGATTTTGGTGATATGAATATCAATCCAAATTCTACACCTGTTCCAGTAACAAGTGCATTGCTAACCAATGTACTTGCCGGAATTGGTGGAAATGCTGTAAGTGTTACACCGGGCTTATATTGTCAATACTTTTCTCAAACTCAATACACTGATGCATCATTATATACAGCCCCTGTAAACGACTTTGATGGATTCTACAGCGGGTCTTTAAATGATTTACAAAATATTATTAATGTAAACTCAGATCCCAAGTATAAAGATGTTGCATCAATAAATGGAGCTAATGCAAACCAAATTGCATTAGCTAGAATATTAAAAGTATATTTATTTTGGTATGTAACAGACTTATGGGGAGATATTCCTTACAGCCAAGCATTATCTGGAAAATCTGATATAATTTATGATAAGCAAAGCACTATCTATCCTGCTTTGATTGCTGAACTAAAAGCAGCTGTAAGCCAATTTGGTCCTGGACTGGCGATTAAGGGCGATATCATTTTTGGGGGTAATAATGAAAAATGGATAAAACTAGCTAACTCTATGAGAATGTTGATGGCGCTTCGTCTATCAAAAGTAGATCCAGCTTATGGTAAGACACAGTTTGCTGATGCATTAGCAACAGCTAAGTTCATTGACGTTTCAGCAGATAATTTTGTAGTTAACTATCCAGGTGGGGCATTTTCCAATCCATGGTTTAACAGCTATCTTACTAGAAAAGATCAAGGTGTTTCAAGTGTAATAACTGATATGCAAAAGTTAACACTAGATCCTCGCGCTCCGGCATTTGGGTCCTCCAACGTAGGAATTCCTTATGGTTTAACTAGAGAACTATCTACTAGTTTTATAAATAATAATCCAAATTGGGCCTATATTCTTGGGGTTACAAAAAGGGCTGCAAACTCACCCGTAACTATCATTTCTTCAGCACAATTAAAATTAGCAAGAGCAGAAGCTGCTCAATTAGGTTGGACCTCTGAGAATACTGCCACATTATATGCAGCGGGCATCAAAGAAAATATGATTGATTGGGGGGTATTTTCTCAAGCTTCTTTTGATACCTACATGAAAAAGGTTGCTTTGAATGGTTTAAACAATCTATCTCAAATTAATACACAATATTATTTAGCCGTATATCCTAATGGAGCTGAGGGATATAGTAATTGGAGAAGATCAGGGTTCCCAGTATTAGTTCCAACAAGATACGCTTCTAATCCATCCAAGCTGATTCCTCGTAGGTATATGTATGGTACCAGAGAATATGGTACAAATGTTAAGAACGTTACAGCTGCTGCAGCTGCTTATGCTGATAATTCTCCTGATGCTCGTGTATGGTGGGATAAATAATTCTATTTGAATTTTTTAGGTGCTGAATTAAAAAAGAGCCTTTCAATTTTTTGGAAGGCTCTTTTTTTAAATTTATTGCATAAAGGGGCGCGATTTTATAAAAAAAAGTGTCAATTTTTTGACAAAAATTGGATATATCCTATTTATATCCCCCCGTAAATACCCAAAAAATGTAAAACCTTTAACAAAATCATAAGGTTAAATAGAAAATTTACGCTAAACATTATATTAATATTTTAATGTATAAAGTATTGTTTTTTAGTAACATTATTTTTTTAACATTATATCTGTATTAACTTTTTAGAAAATTTCTTAACTATTTGTTAATATTTAGTCATACATTTAAAAAGTCGTATTAATTAATAAATTAAATAAATCTGATTATGAGAAAACTACTATACACATTCGTTGTGTTTTTTTCCATGAGTTTGGCTGCCAATGCGCAGGTCAAAACGCTAAAAGGAAAAGTAGATGACCAAAATGGTTCACCCTTACAAGGTGTTACGGTGAGAGTTCAAGGAAAAGCTGAAAAAGCTTCAATTTCAAACGAAAAAGGAGAGTATGAGATTAAAGCCTCAACAGGCGATTTCATTCTATTTTCATATGTTGGTTATAGAACTGAAAGGGTAAAGGTTGCTTCTTCTTTAACAATAAATTTGAATTTATTTGAGCAAGTTAATAATATGGAAGAAGTTGTTGTTACTGCAGGTGGTATTCAAGCAAAAAGAAAAGAACTTGGCTCGGCGAGTACAACTATAAAAGCTGCATCTTTAGTCGCTGGTAAATCAACTAGTATCGCTGGGGGTTTACAAGGAAAAGTTGCTGGATTGCAGGTAAGTAACACTTCGGGTGGTATCAATCCTAACTTTCGTTTAATATTAAGAGGACAAAGATCTTTAACTGGAAATAATGAGGCTTTATTAGTTTTGGATAACGTTATTGTTCCTTCTAGTATGTTAGGTAACTTAAACCCAGAGGATGTTGAAGATATTCAAGTTTTAAATGGTGCAGGTGCCGCTGCTGTATATGGTTCTCAAGCATCCAATGGCGCCTTGATTGTTACCACAAAAAAAGGTAAAAATGGAGTAACTCAAGTAGGTCTTTCACATACTACATCTATTGAACAGGTTACTTTCTTTCCAAAAATGCAAGAACAATTTGGTGCGGGTGGAAGTGGTTATGGGGTTGATCTATTTGGACGAGGTAATTTTTCTTATTTGGAAAACCAATCTTATGGACCACCTTTTAATGGTACAATGCTTGCTTTAGGACCTCCGTTAGCGGATGGTTCTAATGATTCCTCTCTCTATCAATCTTATCCAGGACATAACGATTTCTGGAACAAAGGGATTATTAATCAAACAGATTTCAACATTTCAAATGGTGATGCAAACTCAACGCAATACTTTTCAGCACAACACGTTGGACAAACTGGTACAACACCAGGAGACTATTACAATCGTACTAACGTACGTTTAAATGGAACAAGAAAAATCGGTAAGACAATTAATATTAATTACAGTACTTCTTACACACAAAACAGATACGATATTACAACAGCTACAGGTAGCATGTATGATCAGATGTTAAACATGCCAATGAACATTGATATTACACGTTATAAAGATTGGCAAAATGATAAGTTTGCTAATCCAAACGGTTTCTATAACCCGTGGTATCAAAACCCTTATTGGACTGCTGCTAATTACAGACAAAGAAATAGAAACGATTATTTAACGGCGAACGTTGAAGTAAAGTTCACACCAATAAAAGGGTTAGACTTTGTTTTTCGTCAAGGTGTTTCTACGCGTAACCAATCCAATAAAAATTCAAATACCGGGTTTACTTATACGTATTATGCAAAACATACTGATGCAAGTGCTAAATCTGATATTCCTTATAGCGTATCAGATGGAATGTCCTATTCTACAAATTTATTAACGGACTTCTTTACACAATACAAAAGGTCAATTAAAGACTTTAGTTTGAATATCATCCTTGGTGGACAATGGAACCAAAACCAATCCAAAAACATTGGTGTTAGTGGAAATGGATTAGTTGTTCCAGATTTATTTAACGTAAGTAATGGCGTAGGTACACCAGGTGCTTCAGAATCAAACTTTTTGTCTAGGTCAATGGGAGCATACACAAAAACCACATTTGGATATAAAAACTACTTATACATAACTGTTTCAGGTCGTAATGACTGGGTTTCAATTCTTGCACCAGAAAATAGAAGGTTTTTTTATCCAGCTGCTGAAATGTCCCTCATTGCATCTGATGCCTTTGATTTCTTAAAAAATAGCAACACCATTAGTTACTTAAAATTGAGAGGTGGTTGGTCTAAAGTAGGTCAAGTTAACTTAGGGCCATACTCATTATTGCCAACATTTGGCCAAGCAAATGGTTTTCCATATGGTAGCAATGCTGGATTCACCGTTGGTAATACTTTAGTATCCAAAGATTTAAAGCCGGAAATGACATCAGGTTATGAAGCCGGTTTCGATTTAAATTTATTTAATGATCGTTTCACTTCAAATGTGACTTGGTTCCATACAAATACGACTAATCAAACAGTAAGTACAGGTGTATCTGGAACAACTGGTTTTACAGCTTTACGAACAAATACAGGTGAAACAATGAGTGA
>SHWT01000051.1 GCA_009693715.1 Chitinophagaceae bacterium | reverse complement strand
CTCGCTACATGAAAATCAAGGACTTACGTTAAATCGTGGGTCCTTTGTTGTTTCATTTTAAATAAGTGAGAGTGCTTTATTTTTTGCTAGTAGGCATGCCCCAATGATACCCGCTTTTTCACCTAATTTAGAAAGTTTTAATTCCGTATCTGCATTTACAAGGCTAAGTGAGTATTTATTAATTGAACTTTTAATCGGGAGTTTTAGGTATTCACCAGTTTCAGATAAAGTTCCACCTATTATGATTAATTCAGGGTTAAATACATTAATTAAAACGGCCAATCCCTTTCCTAAATTTTCGCCTAATTCTGCTAGCAATTCAATAATTAATACATCTTCGTTTTGTGCTGCTAGAATAAGATCTGTAAGCGTAATATCTTCCACTTTTTTATTCTTCTTTAATACCGATGAAGTAGATCCTAGTTTAATTTTTTCTTTAAATTTTCGAAGCAAAGCGTTACCAGAGGCTTCCGTTTCGAGACATCCTTTTTTACCGCAGTGACAAATTATTTCGTTATTAAAAAAAGGAATGTGCCCAAATTCACCACTAAATCCAGACTTTCCATAATAAACTTTTCCGTCAATTAAAATACCTAATCCAATTCCATAATCGAGATTAACAAATAGTACATTTTTTTCTGTATTTACTTCACCATTACAAAATTCACCAAAAGCCATTGCCCTAGAGTCGTTATCTAAATAAGTTTTAATGCCAATTTTTTCCTGAATTATTTCTGATAATGGTTCTTCTTGAAAATGAAAAAAAGTATAACTGTATCCTTTTGTATGGTTAATTCTTCCAGAAAGATTGATACCTAAACTCAAAATTTTATCTTTTTTAATCCCAACTTCCTTAATGAAGTTTTGTATAATCTGAATCAACTGATTTAATGATTCGGCTGTATTATCTAATTTAAATGCGATTTTACTTTTTTGATTTATAAGTTGTTTTTTAAAATTAAGAATCCCAATATTGATATAATATTTCTTTACATCAACCCCTAAAATAAATCCAGCATCCCCAATTAAACCATATAAATTGGCTTTTCTACCACCTGTAGATTCAAATTTACCATAATCACTAATTAGACCTTCTTCAATTAATTCAGTAATTAAACTAGTTGTTTTGGGTACACTTATATTGATTTCTTTGCTTATTTCATTAATGGATGCGCTTTCTGTTTGGTCTAAAAATTTGAAAATCAATCCTTTAAGGATTTTATTCTTCAAAGCTACACCAGAAGAATTGTCATTATTAAACACTTTAGAGAGCATATGTTGTGGCTTACCCATAGATTTTCTTGTTCTAGTAAATATAAGAAATGACGTGAAAAGTCCTATTAATTAAAAATATTTAATAAGTTTCTTGATTTTTGTAAAATATTTAAGATATTACATATAAATAATAATTATTTAACGCTATTCATATGCAATCCAAAGGTTTAATAAATAACGAAAATGTGATGTTAAAGGAGTATAGTCGCCTCTATAAAAATGAATTGGTAAATAATGTACTTCCATTTTGGCTTAATCACAGCAAAGATGACTTAAACGGGGGGTATTTTACTTGTTTAGATCAAGAAGGAAATGTGTATGACACCGATAAGTTTATTTGGCTTCAGGGCAGAGAGGTTTGGTGCTTTAGTTTTATGTATAATCATGTTGAGCAGAATCCAGCATGGTTAAACATGGCGTTACATGGAGCAGATTTTCTTAAAAAATACGGAAGGGACGATGCAGGTAATTGGTATTTTTCGTTAAGTGCTGATGGCAAACCACTGGTTCAGCCCTACAATATTTTTAGTGATTGTTTTGCTACAATGGCTTTTGCTTCTTTAGATAAGGCAATGCCATCTGATGAATACAAAAAAATCGCCTTAGATACTTTTAATAATATTATCAAACGTAAAAATAATAGTAAAGGACAATATAATAAAAGTTATCCTGGAACGAGATCTTTGAAGAATTTTAGCCTTCCAATGATTCTATGTAATCTTTCATTGGAGCTAGAACATATTTTGGGTAAAGATAAAGTAGAGGAATTAATACCTAATATTATTCATGAAGTGATGGATGTATTTTATCATCCCGATTTCGAATTGATTTTAGAAAATGTTAATGAAGATGGCTCTTTCTCTGACAGTTTTGAAGGTAGATTAATTAATCCAGGACATGCCATTGAAGCGATGTGGTTTATCATGGATTTAGGCAAGCGTATGAATGATGAGCACTTAATTCATAAAGCAAAAGACATTATGTTGCGCACACTAGAACATGGATGGGATAAGGAATATGATGGCATATTTTATTTTTTGGATGTAAAAGGATATCCTCCACAACAATTGGAATGGGATCAAAAATTATGGTGGGTTCATGTAGAAGCATTAGTTGCTTTGGCAAAGGGATATGCATTAACAGGAGACGAAAATTGTTTAATCTGGTTCGAAAAAGTACATGCATACACATGGTCTAAATTTAAGGACAAAGAATATGGAGAATGGTTTGGTTATTTAAATAGAAGAGGTGAAGTTTTATTGTCTTTGAAAGGTGGAAAATGGAAAGGTTGCTTTCATATTCCAAGAGCTTTGTATCAAATTTCTAAAACATTTGAAGCTATATAAATGAAAGTAGTAATAAAATATATTTTATTTTTTACATCACTTTTAATGGTGATTACTACTAAAGCACAACCTGTTTTAAAGACGGATGTGTTGGTTATAGGTGCAAGTGCTAGTGGAATTGCTGCCGGTATTCAATCAGCTAGAATGGGTGTGAATACAATGATTACAGAGCCTACTACTTGGTTAGGCGGTATGATAACAGCTGCTGGTGTTTCTGCATTTGATGGTAACCATAGCCTGCCATCAGGTTTATTTGGTGAATTTAGAGAGGCGTTGCATAAAGTGTATGGGGGTCCTTCAAAAGTGTCTACAGGTTGGGTAAGTAATACACTATTTGAACCTCATGTGGGGGATAGTATTTTTAAATCAATGGTACTTCAAACCAAAGGGCTAACTGTTAAGTATCAGTTTCAATTTTTAAGGGTTTTAAAAAATAACGATACCATAACTGGCGCAGTATTTGTTGATGAGCCATCCAATCAACAAATTACGATTTATGCAAGGCAAGTCATTGATGCTACTGAACTTGGAGATGTGCTTGCAAATGCAGGTGTGCCATACAGCCTAGGCATGGAAGCAAGTGCAGCTACTGGGGAAGATGTTCATGTTTCAGAAACAAATGATATAGTTCAAGATATTACTTATGTGGCCATTCTAAAAGATTATGGAATGGGAGTAGATAAAACTATAGCTAAGCCAAAAAATTATGATCCTGCTGAATTTGATGGAGCTTGTACAGATTACTATTTTAATACAGCAAATCCAAAGCCAAATGTAGATGCAATAAAAATGCTCAACTATGGTAAACTACCTAATCAAAAATATATGATTAATTGGCCGAATCGGGGCAATGATATTTATTTAAATGTGGTTGAAATGGATGAGGCTAATAGACAAAGCGAATTGGTAAAAGCCAAGGAGCAAACGCTTCGTTTTATTTATTTTATTCAATATCAATTAGGGTTTAAAAACTTAGGATTAGCAGATGATGAATTTCCAACGTATGATAAGCTACCCCTCATTCCTTACCATAGAGAAAGTAGAAGGGTTAAAGGTTTGGTAAGATTTCATGTAAAGCATATTGCTAAACCATTTGATGCTCTTAGTCCATTATACAGAACAGGTATTGCTGTTGGAGATTATCCAATCGATCATCATCATAAAAAAAATATAAAAGCGCCTCAACATCTAGACTTTTATCCTGTTCCATCCTTTAATATTCCATTGGGATCATTAATACCACAACGTGTTAGTGGTTTAATCATTGCTGAAAAAAGTATAAGTGTATCAAATGTTGTTAATGGTACTACGCGCCTTCAGGCTATTGCTTTATTAATTGGCCAAGCTGCAGGAACATTAGCGGCATTATCTGTTCAACAAAATTTGGATGCACAAGAAATACCTGTCAGAAAAGTACAATTAGGCTTACTTAATAGCAATGCCTATATCATGCCATATTATGATGTATCTCTTAGCCACAATTATTTTGTTGCTGCTCAAAAAATTGGTGCTACTGGAATTTTAAAAGGGGAAGGAGTGCCTTTTAGTTGGGCAAATAGAACACTTTTTTATCCAGACTCGCTCGTAAATCGCTTGGCACTAATTAAAGATTTAGCTGACTTCTATATGCTTCCTTCAACAAATAAAACCTATCTAACCTTACTTGAGGCAATTGATATAATTATTGAAATAGCGAAAAAGAATAACCTGCAACAAAAACAATCAACTTGGAATTTTAACAATAAAAAAATGCTTTCAGATCAGATACAAAATGCATGGAAGCAATGGAAATTTGGTTCATTTAATACCGATATGCCTTTAACGCGTATTCAGTTTGCTCAACTAATTGATGCTACCATCAATCCATTTGAATTAAAACAAATTGACCACAATGGAAAAATTAAATCTACATATTAAAAAACAAAACGTTTACTTATGAAACAAGTATCACTCTTATGCTGTTTTCTGCTAATGATCTTGAGCAGTTCAGTCGCGCAACAGATTAATGTTGCGGGAAGAGTCACCAGTGCCAGTTCTGGAAGACCTGCAGAAGGTATTTCGGTTTTGGTTAAAGGATCAAAAAAAGGAGTCATCACTAATTCGGACGGGAATTACAATGTATCAGTAAATGCTGGTACTACCCTTGTTTTTTCTGGACTTGGATTTGCTTCCCAGGAATTAAAAGTTTCTGGTGGCAAACTTGATGTCGTACTTCAAGTTACTGTGGGCGATATTGGAGAAGTAGTTGTAGTGGGATATGGCTCACAGAAAAAAGCAAGTCTAACAGGGTCACTAGTTACTTTAAACACCGCCGCTTTAAATAGGCGCCAGGTTTCTAGTACGAGCCAAGCTTTGCAAGGTTTAGCTCCTGGTGTAACAGTTCAACAACAATCTGGAAAGCCTGGTGCAGACGGTGCAAGTATTGTAATTCGTGGACAGGGTTCTATTTCTGGAAGCAATGCACCATTAATTATAGTGGATGGATTGGCAGTAGGTTCTCTAGATCAAATTGATCCTAATGCTATCGAAAGCATCACATTATTAAAAGATGCCGCCTCAACTGCAATCTATGGTAATAGAGCATCAGCAGGGGTAGTTTTAGTAAAAACAAAAAGAGCTACAGAAAAAGGCTTACAAGTAAATTACAACGCTTTTGTAACGCAACAACAAGCCACTTCCATACCCAATAGAGTAAGTGCAATTGATCATATGTTATTGAGTAACGAAGCTGAAAAAAACCGTACCGGCAATCCAGCAGCTACTGTTTTTCCTCTGACTTTAATTGATCGTTACAGAACTACTGCGCCTAATAATTTAGATGTAATAGAAACAGATTGGACGAAAGAATTGTTTACGAATTCTGGGCTAATGCAAAATCATAACGTGCAAGTATCTACGTCTACTGATAAGATTAATTTGTTTTCTTCTTTTACTTATCTTAAGCAAGAAGGTTTGATACCAAATAGTAGTTTTGAAAAATACGATATCAGAATTAATCCCGAATTTAAGATTAATGATAAATTCTCTCTGATTTCTGTTTTAGGTTATAACACCAATAAAACGATTAATCCATCAACAGGTAGTGCAGAATTTATTATTCGTCAAGCAATTGGTCTTCCAGCTATAGGTGCTGGTAAATTTGGTCCTGGGATGTATGGTAATGCTGCACAATCCAATAATAGAAATCCTTTAGCAATGGCTGAAGCTGCGGGAACATCCGTAGTTAACGGTAGCACTATGCTTACGCGTTTTGGATTTAATTATAAACCTATTAATGGTTTAGAAATTGAAGCATATTGGGGTAGACAAGTTTCTAATCCTTATACCAAATCATTCGTAAAGAATGCAGATATATATCAGCCAAATATTGCAACTGGCGGTTATTCTTTTGTGGGAACTTGGCCTGGAACAACTAGCTTATCTGAATCCTATACCAATAATGTATACAAAACATATTTAGGACAAGCAACTTATACAAAACGTTTTGGCGATCATGCTATAAAAGTATTAACTGGAGCTCAATCAGAGTTGTTCACCAACTATTTCTTTGGTGCATCTAGAACAGGCTTTATAAATCCTAATCAACCTTACTTAAATTTAGGAAGCGGCGTACGTGATAATAATGCTGGTGCATCTGAATTAGCATTAGCTGGATTTTTTGCAAGGGTTAACTACAGCTTTAATGATAAATATTATTTAGAATTAAATGGTAGAAGAGACGGTACTTCTCGTTTTTCTCAAGCAAGAGATAAGCAATGGGGTAATTTTGGCGCAGCTTCTGCTGGTTGGATTTTTTCTAAAGAATCATTCTTCAAAAATCTATCTAATGTGATCACTTTTGGTAAAATTAGGGGTTCTATTGGTGGAAACGGAAACCAAAACATTGGTAACAATTATGCCTACGATGCGTTTTATGCACAATCGAATTACAGTAATCCCAACAATGGTACCAATGCCTATTTTGGCAATGTAACTACTTTAGGTGTTGCTTTATTACAATTTGCAAATCCAGATTTAAGCTGGGAAACATCTAAACAATGGAACGCTGGATTAGATCTTTCTTTTGGTAAGTACTTTACAATAACAGGAGATTATTATGTTAAGACACTTAAAAATATGTTGTTGCAAAGAACCTTACCTCAATCTGCTGGTGGATTAAGTAATCCTTTTGTGAATGCAGGTAATATGGAAAATAAAGGATGGGAATTCAGCCTTAACTACAAGAAGAATTTTGGCAAGTTAGGTGTAGATGTAACTGCTATGATTTCTGATGTTCAAAACAGCGTACTAAATCTAGTGCCAGGCACTCCGTTTATTGGGGATGGTATAAGAACTGCACCTGGTCAGGCATTAGGTTCTTACTTTGGTTATGTAGCAAATGGATTCTTTACCGATTCATCAGATATTAAATCTTCACCTATTCAGTTTGGAATTCCTTGGAGTGCAACTACAGCCAATGGTCCAAAGCCTGGTGATATGAAGTATAAAGATATTAGCGGACCTGACGGAGTTCCAGATGGAAAAATTGACAACTTTGATAGAATATTTATTGGCAATGCTTTTCCAAGGTATGAGTACAGTATCAACATTAACTTAACTTATAAAAACTTTGATTTAAATATTTTTGGTCAAGGTGTTGGTCAACGTAATAACTATTTAAGTGGAACAGGTGCTGTGCCTTTTGCAAGTGCCGATTTTGCTGCTTCTTTATTGGATATCCATAAAGATTATTGGAGACCAGACAATCTAAATGCAACTTTCCCTCGTTTATTACCATCAGGTTCTGGTGGCAACAACTATCTGTTGAGTTCTCAATGGATTAGAAGTGCTGCTTATTTTAGAATTAAAAATATTAACCTAGGATATACTTTGCCACAGCAGTTGTTAAGTAAAGTTAAGATTAAATCGTTTCGTCTTTTTGTAAGTGCAGCTAACTTACTTACAATTTCTAAAGCATGGAATGGATTTGATCCTGAACTAAACAACGCCAACGCAGAATTTTATCCTTTAATGCGAACTTTTACTGCAGGTGTTAATCTTAACTTTTAATTGAACTCAATAAATTCAATACAATGAAAAAATACTTTATCATAACAACGCTTCTAGCTGCCTTCACTATGAGCAGTTGTAATAAGTTTTTAGACAGAAAACCACTTGATGCGTCTTCTTCTTCAACCTTTCTATCTAATCTAGCAGAAATGGAGCAAGGCCTAGTAGGAACATATGCTTCCTCTATGTGGGTAATTGCCAATAACACACCTATGCATTACGCAATTGAGTCTAGCACAGATATGGCGCTCAAGAGAGGAGGTAATGCAGAAGATTTAATTGCCATGGGTGATGGCGGACCATTTTTAGTAAACAATGCTATTACTATAGCAGCATGGAACCAAGCATATAAATTGGTGCAGCGCGCTAATCAACAAATTGTTGGAATGGAAAATGGTAAGGCTAATGTTTCTGCAGTAGTTTATAACAGAATAAAAGCAGAAGCACTCGTTCTACGCGCATGGGGTTATTTTCATTTGATGACTTGGTTTGGTGACGTTCCTTATTATAGAGCCATGCCAAAGGTTGAAGAAGTTTTACAAGCACAACGTACGCCAGTAGCTACAATTGTTGCTGAAATGTATAAAGATTTAGATGAGGCAGTTGCTGCATTTGACGCAGCAGGCACATCTTCAGTGCAAACCATTGGTAGAGTAAACAAAGGTGTTGCTTTGGGTTTAAAAGCAAAATTAGCCTTGCTAATAAAAGATTTTAGAACAGCTGCTTCTGCTACTAAAACCATTATAGATGCAGGACAGTATGGCTTAAATCCTCGTTTTACAGATTTGTTTACATTAAGCGGTCAAACTGCCAATACTTCTAGAGAAATATTGTTCGCGCAAACCTATCCTCTAGATGTCAACGAGCCACAAAATTGGATGGCAGTGATTGGTGTACCGCGTCAAGTAACTAACTCTCAGAGTAGTTTATTCCCATCTCAAAATTTAGTGGATCAGTTTGAAGGAAAGGACGGTCAAAGAATTGATGTTTCTACTGTATACGATCCTGCAAATCCAAGATTAAATAGAGACAATAGACTAAAATGGAGTATTTATATGCCTGGAGATACAATGGTTCACTTTGCTTCCAAAACAGTAGCATTGCCTTATAATAATTTAAGGGAGCGCACTATTTTTAATATATACAGCAATGTGCGTCGTAAATTTAATTGGAGTACAAGCGTATACAATGATGTAACAACTAATAATGATTGGATCGGTGCTCAAGCTGCAGGTATTCAGTGGCAAGTAAGTGCAACTGGAAATATCGGTGGCGTTGGGTATGTTTGGAATAAATACAATGATTCTACTCAATATACTTTTGAGTCTAGAGTTGGTTTTATTACAATGCGTTATGCAGATATTTTATTGATGTATGCAGAATCTAAAATCGAATTAAATGAAATAGATGCAAGCGCTTTAACAGCCATCAATCTGGTTAGAGCAAGAGCTGGACAACCTGCTTCTGTTATTGGTAGCCAAACTGCTATGCGTACTTTAATCAGAAGAGAAAGGGCGGTTGAATTTGCTGGTGAAGGATTACGCCTATTTGATTTAAGAAGATGGGATATTTATGAAAAAGCAAATAGTGGACCTGTAGTAGGAATTTCGTTAAATCCTGCTGTTCCAGCTGCAAGACCAAGTTTTGATGCGGATAATATTCCTAGTTATACTGCAAGTGTTAGCCAGAGAATTAGATTTAGAAATCAGACTAGAAATAATAGTAATGTAAAATACAAGTTGTGGCCAATACCCCAAGCTGAAATAGATAATAATTCAAAGATAAAGCAGAATTTAGGCTGGAATTAATAAGCGTCTTTTTATTTTATCTAACGCAGGTGCTAGTTTTGGTGCCTGCGTTTTTTATTTTACAATATAAGTAAGCGTTCCTCCTTTCATAACTTCATTTTGCACTTTAGCATTATCAAATTGATATAATAAAGAAAGCAGCATTAATATTTTTCATGACTTATTTTATGAAGGGATAAAGTCCCTGATACCAAGTTAATTTGTCTTTTAAGCCCTCATAGAAGAAGAATACTTCTCCTTTGAAGCCTTTGTTTCTGTTGCTTTGAATAAATTGAGACATCAAGGCATCTGATTGAATTGTACTTCCAGATTTAACCAAGACGCCTGGATAAAACGGAACTGCCGTATTTTTATAATATAATTTCTGTTGGTTTAATGAGTTATCATAATCGTTTATATTATATCTATAAATTTGTGGAATGATAGCGTCTACCCAGGCACTATCTACCCAAGTTGGCCAGTCTTGTAAATATTCATTATACCCAAAAGGGTAAGGGCTCGGTGACATTGTGAATAAAATAGTTGGCTTAATGGTTTTAACTTCTGTACGAAGGCGTTTTAAAAAAAGATTAAGCTTATTGGCTCTCCAACGCAACCAGTCAGCATCCGTAGCAGATGGTGGTGGATTTGCGCCAGCATTTTCAGATTTATAAAGATTTACTGTATAGGTATCGTATCCTCCTGTAGAAGGCATTGCAGGTAATCGATCATCACCTTGAACTCCATCTACATCATATTTAAGGGTAACTTCTTTGAAAAGATCAACTAAAAACTGTTGCACTTGAGGATGTATGCCATTAAGCCAATCGAAACCGTTTTTAACGACTAATTTATCATTTATATCTTTTGCTGCCCATTCAGGTTTTGCAGCAATAATTGAGCCACCGTTTGCAGAATAGGAAGATGAAAATCCATATTCAAACCATGCATGTACTTTTAGACCTGCTGCTTTTCCTTCTTCAATGCATTCTTGCAAAGGATCTCTACCTACAAATTTTTCCAATTGTTTATTCCCTGTTATATTTTGCATTACTGAACTAGGGTAAATCGTTCTTGCATTGTTATAAACGACTATAAACACATGATTTATACCTCCTAGCTTGCAATTAGATATCATTTGCTTGATATTTTCTCTGCTTTCTAATGCCGTGCTGGCGGTTGTTGTAACCCACACACCACGCATAGCATTGGGGTCCCAAAGAGGAACTGGATTAGGGTTAGGATTAGGTGGTTGCGGGCTGGGACTCTGTTCTTTTGAACAGGCACCTATGCATATTATTCCACATAGCAGCAGACTAAAATATAAATTCTTCCTTATTTTTAGGTCGAATTGCATGGTAATCTTAAATTGATTAGGTAACTTAATTAAATATTTTATAAATTTAATATAAGTTTTTAATATTTTTAATAATGAGTCAGCATAATACCTCTAAATCCCCATTATTTTGGATTCCTAGCACCTGGTTTGCAATGGGATTGCCATTTGTTGCTTTGTCTACGGCAAGTGCGATTATGTATAAAAATTTTGGAATATCAGATGCAAGTATTGCCTTTTGGACTTCGCTTATTATGCTCCCTTGGACTTTAAAGCCATTATGGGGTCCATTTTTGGAAATGTTTAAAACAAAAAAATATTTTGTTTACATCACACAGATTATATCAGGTTCACTGTTTGGATTGATTGCAATTTCATTACATCTGGATCATTTTTTTTCCATCTCAATCACATTAATGGCAATCATTGCAATTAGTGCTTCTACACATGATACGGCCGCAGATGGGATTTATTTAAATGAGTTAAAGCCTGCAGAGCAAGCAAAATATGTAGGTTGGCAAGGTGCGTTTTATAATGTTGCTAAAATTGTTTCTGGAGGATTGCTTGTTTATTTAGCAGGTGTGTTAGAAAAGAAATATGGAGTCATAAATGCATGGGCAGCCGTTATGTTGTTTTATTGTGTATTGATGGTGTTATTAGGATTTTACAATATGAAAGTACTTCCAGAAGGTGGAGCATCAAAAAAAGTAGGTACACTAAAAGAAGGCTTTGATGTATTGAAGGATGTAATCATTACTTTTTTTAAGAAAAAAAATATTTGGTATGGGATGGCGTTTATCGTTTTTTACCGTTTTGCTGAAGGACAAGCAATAAAAATTACGCCTTTATTTTTTAAAGCTGCAAGAGCAGAAGGCGGCCTGGGATTATCAACTTCCCAAATTGGCTTATTATATGGTGTTTTTGGCGCTGCCGCATTTGTATTAGGTTCTATTATTGCTGGCAACTTTATTTCAAAAAATGGGGGTTTAACAAGAAAATCCTTATTAATTCTATGTTGTTTCTTTAATTTGCCTTTTGCGGCTTATGCCTATTTAGCAATCGCTCTTCCTGTTAATTTATATATCATTGGTTCGGCTGTTGCAATTGAATATTTTGGATATGGCTTTGGATTTGTAGGTTTGATTTTATACATTATGCAACAAATGGCTCCTGGAAAATATAAAATGGCACACTATGCATTTGGAAGTGGACTGACTAATTTGGGTTTTATGTTACCCTCTATGATTAGTGGTTTTGTGAGTGATAAAATTGGGTATCAGTATTTCTTTATATGGGTACTTGTATCAACAATTCCAGCCTTTTTAATTTCTTGGTTAGTTCCTTTGCCTAATTTAGAACAAGAAAAAAATTAAATTATTTGCACATGCTTATCACCGGTACATTTATAGACGAAATTAGTCATGATATACCTCACCAAAATTGGGGTCCTGTTGAATGGGAAAAAGATTTTCAATATATGAAGGCTGCAGGCATTGATACAGTCATTGTAATTCGTTGTGGGTATAGAAAATTTCTAACGTATCCATCTGATTATTTAATTAGTAAACATCAGTGTTATGCGCCACCTATTGACTTAATTGATTTGTATTTGACATTAGCCGAGCGTTATGGCATGAAGCTCTTTTTTGGCTTGTATGATAGTGGTCATTATTGGGATACTGGAAATTTACAGTTAGAAATTGACTCAAATTACTTTGTTATTGATGAAGTATGGAAAAAGTACGGACATCGCACAGCTTTTAAAGGCTGGTATTTAAGTATGGAAATAAGTAGAAAAACGAAAGGGGCTATCGAAGCTTTTAATAATCTTGGGAAAATGTGTAAGCAGATCAGCGGGAATTTACCAGTTTTTATTTCCCCTTGGATTGATGGCAAAAAAGCAGTGATGGCAGCTTCTGCTAATTTAACAAAAGAAGATGCAGTGTCTATTCTTGAGCATGAAACAGAATGGAATGAAATTTTTCAAGGAATTCATCAAAACATTGATGCAGTGGCTTTTCAGGATGGGCACATTGACTATCATGAACTTGAAGATTTCTTTGCAGTGAATAAAAAACTTGCTACTACCTATAATTTAGAATGTTGGACAAATGCAGAAAGTTTTGATCGCGATATGCCTATCAAATTTTTTCCAATCAAATTTGAAAAATTAAAATTAAAATTAGAAGCTGCAGGCAAATCGGATTATCATAAAGCCATTACTTTTGAATTTTCACACTTTATGAGTCCCCAATCTTCTTATATACAAGCCCATCATTTATACAATAGATATTTAGAATACATCAACACTTTATAGACTCAGTATGCTTCGTTATATTTTTACATTTATTGCATTAGTGTTCATTCATTCGGTAATTTTTGCACAATCATCAGCAAAAGACTTGATGCGAGGGACTTGGATTACCAACGTAGCTAGCGATGCTATGTTGAATGAAAACAATGTAAAAGAGGCTGTCTTAAACTGTAAACGTAATGGACTTACTGATATTTTTGTAGTGGTTTGGAATAATGGACTTACTACTTATCCAAGTAATGTTGTTGAAAAATATATTGGCATTAATCAAGACCCTCGTTATAAAAAATTTGATCCTATTGCATCATTTGTAGAACAAGGACACAAATATGGATTAAAAGTGCACGCCTGGTTTGAGTTTGGATTTTCTTATGCTTACAAAGATAGTAGCCAAAATAACTGGCTTTTGAAATATCCGAATTGGGTTAGTCGAGACCAAAAGCAAAACCTGTTAAAGAAGAATGGATTTTTTTGGTGGAACAGTTTACATCCCGAAGTACAAGATTTTATGCAACAGTTAGTTTTGGAAGTTGTTCAAAAATATAAAGTAGATGGTGTACAAGGGGACGATCGTTTGCCAGCAATGCCATCTGAGGGTGGCTACGATACTTACACCACTAAGGTTTATAATGATGAACATAATGGGGTAAATCCTCCTTTAAATTCAAAAGAACCTTTATGGATTCAGTGGAGGGCAAATAAATTAAATGAATTTGCGAAAAATTTATATGGGTCAGTAAAAAAAACGAATCCAGCCTGTATAGTTAGTTGGGCACCTAGTATTTATCCATGGAGTTTAGAACAATACTTGCAAGACTGGCCAACTTGGCTAAAAGAAGGATATGCAGACCTTATTATTCCTCAAGTGTATCGTTATCAATTTGATAGTTATGCTGCTACTTTAAAAGCAGTGGCAAAACAAGTGCCTGCTTCTTTAAAAAGTAAAATATATCCTGGAATTTTAACTTCTTTAGGAGATGGGTATAGAGTGGACAGTCTTTTTTTTCAAAAAATGATTTCCTTAAACCGTTCGGAAGGCTATAATGGCGAAGTGCTATTTTATTATGAAACAATAAAAGATGCTAAAACTATTATTTATAAAAATTAACAAATATGAAAGTTCGTCTACTAAAAATATATATTACACTCCTATTTTTTATTATTTTATTCAGTTGTTCTAAATCATCCAATGGTGAAGGTGTAACACCGCCCATTCCAACACCACCAAACACAATAACAACTGCAAAATTAACGACCTTGCCTCCTGGTTGGAAATTCTCTAGCACTATTTCAGCTAACTTTCCTAGTGGCATAGAGCTTTATTTTTTTGATAGTATCTATTCCGGGAAAAAAACTAAAATGTTTTGTTTAGCATATGACAGTAAAAATACTTCTATAGAATTTAAACCAGTACTATCTTCTACTGCAAAAAGAATAAGTGATTTTTATAAAGATGAAACTGGTATAGTTTACGCTGCGATAAATGGAGGTTACTTTGGATCCAATCAATCTTATAGTTTGGTTAAATACAATGGTACCGTTAGTTCGGCTAATATTAAAGTTTTAAGCAGAACTTTTAATGGCG
>SHWT01000050.1 GCA_009693715.1 Chitinophagaceae bacterium | reverse complement strand
TTATAGGACAAAGGTACAAAGTAATCAAACAAGGCAATGAGATTGATTTTGGTTTGTCCCCAATATGTTTCAATTTTACAACAATATTTAGCTGCCAAAATAAACAGAAAACTATTTACAGATATTATGGTCCATCTAGTCATATACATAGTGATCACTTAAGTACCCCTTCATTAAACAAAGAATATTAAACCTTGCCTAAACTAATCAATCAATACCAAGACCAATTATTGGAAGCCGGCTGCGACGAAGCCGGCAGGGGTTGTTATGCAGGGCCCGTATTTGCGGCGGCGGTGGTGCTTCCTAAAAACTTTTATCACCCACTATTAAATGACAGTAAACAACTCACCGAAGCACAAAGGGAATTATTAGCCCCCATTATAAAAGCATCCGCCATTACATGGGCGATTGCAAGGCAATCCGCCGCCGAAATTGACGCTTCCAATATATTAAAAGCAGCCATCAAAAGCATGCACCTTTCCTTGGACCAATTAAAACCAAAACCAAAGTTTATTGCTGTTGATGGGAATCGGTTTTATGCATATAAAAAAATTCCACATCAAACCATTATCAAGGGCGATGGCATCTACGCGAACATAGCTGCGGCCAGTATACTGGCCAAAACTGCGCGGGATGAATGGATGAAAAAATTGCATAAAAAATATCCGCAGTATGGCTGGGATAAAAATAAAGGATACGGTACAGCATCACACCGCGCAGCCATCGCCGAACATGGCTTATGCCACGAGCACCGAAAAAGTTTTAAAATATTGCCAACACAACTTGACTTGTTGTAAAATATAGGTTGTTAAAATTCCCAAATCCCAGCGCCTTGTCTTAAAATAATATATTCATCGGTCGTACAATCTATTACGGTGGAAGGAATAATGCCTCCGATGCCGCCATCCACGACAATATCAATTTGTTTACCCCAATGTTCTTGAATAATTTCAGGATCAGTATAATCTTCAATGTTTTCACCCGGGAAGGAAGCGGATAATATAGGATGCCCTAATGTTTCAATGATGGCTAATGCAATTTTATTATCAGGGATGCGAAGTCCAATTGTTTTTTTCTTATTCTGTAAAATTTTAGGCACTTCTTTACTCGCTGGTAACACAAAAGTAAATGGCCCAGGCAAAGTGCTTTTCAAAATTCGGAACAAAGAATTATTAATACTCTTCGCATAATTACTCAAATGACTTAGGTCTGAGCAAATAAAACTCAACTGCGCTTTTTCAGGATTTACTTTTTTGATCGCACAAATTTTCGCAACTGCTTCTGGATGAAAAATATCGCAACCCAGCCCGTAGATCGTATCAGTGGGGTATGCAATAATACCGCCGCTTTCCAAGCAATCTTTAATAATAGCAAGCTGTCTAGGCTGCGGATTTGTAGGATGAATACTAATTAGCATAATCTCTGTTGTGCAAAACTACTCCTTTTTACTCCAATAGGTTTGTTTTAGTTTTCAATTAAAAATAGGCCATGTTTAGTATCATTTATTTAGAACAAAAATTAGTTACACGTGATTCCTTGAAACTAAGTATTGAAAAACAAGAAGAATGTAAAGTGTTGTTCAGCACTGGATCCATTATCGATTTCTGTGATTATATCAAAAATGAAAAACAAATTCCAGATTTGTGTATCATCGCTGACAGTTATAATTATTTTGAAATTGTGGAAGTAATCAAATGTATTAAAACAAGAAGCAATCACCCATTTATTATGTTAAAGTCGGACAGTAAGTTTATGCGTGCCATTTGCTATTTAATGAAGCATGGATTACATGGTATTTTTTTTACGGACGAACCGCTCATTGATTTAAAATATACCGTTCGCAACCGGACTCGATTTAATTTATCTTCCGAAAAATCAAAATTAATCACGAGCAATATGCTCGGTGAAATAAGCATTAAGGAGCTTAATTATAATCGAACCCCACTCACACAAAATGAAATTATATTTATTCAACAATGTGCCAAGGATTTAAATTATGATGAGATTGCCAAAGCATTACAAAAGAGTATAAACACGATTTATGATTATCGCGACAGGGTATTTAAAAAGCTACATGTAAAACAGCGCACAGCCATGGTGATGAAAGCCTTAAAACAAAATCACATTGACTTATAAATAAAACCGGAAGGGTATTAATTGGTAAAAAAATAATGAAGTGAAATTTAAAATACGGAAAGTATATGCCAAAAAAAAATGAGCCCATTGGACTCATTTTAAATGATGTATTTGTTGGCAAAAACGTTGAGACTATTTAATTTCCCAAGTTTCTTTACCGCGAATTAACTTATCTAAATCACCAGGACCTTTGCTAGTCATTGCTTCTTCGATTTGCAATGCCATCATATCCTCATAACAAGGACGATCATTGGTATAGAAAATACCAAATGGTCTTGGGAAAACCGCACCTTCCTCAGAAGGATTATCAAATAAGCGGGTTAATATTTGTGCTTTATAAAAATCTTTTTCATCATGAATCCACATATCATCTGCTGAGTATTTATCGCCAATCTCAACAACCTCAGGACGCATGCCATCAAAACGAATTCCTTTTTCACTATTGGCACCAAAAGTTAATGGCTTTCCTTGGTCAACAAATAAACCATGTACTTGTTTGGTTGATTTTTCGGTGAATATTTCAAATGCACCATCATTAAAGATGTTACAGTTTTGGTATATCTCTAAAAACGAAGTTCCTTGATGTTGCTCAGCGCGCGTAATGGTTGCTTGCATATGCTTAGGGTCACGATCCATCGTACGACCAACAAAACTTGCATCAGCACCTAATGCCAAAGCAGCAGGATTAAACGGATGATCAATACTTCCTACAGGTGAGCTTTTAGTGATTTTATTCACTTCAGAGGTGGGAGAATATTGTCCTTTTGTCAAACCATATATTTGGTTGTTGAACACCAAGAAATTAACATTAAAGTTTCTTCTTAGTAAGTGAATGGTATGGTTACCTCCAATACTCATTGAATCACCATCACCTGCTACGATCCAAACACTTAGTTCAGGACGAGATGCTTTTAAACCACTCGCAATGGCAGTTGCTCTTCCATGAATGGAATGCATACCATAAGTATTCATATAATAAGGGAAACGGCTACTACAACCAATTCCACTAATAATTACAATATTTTCTTTTGGAACGCCAATCGTTGGCATTACTTTTTGAACAGAGGCTAAAATGGAATAATCTCCACAGCCTGGACACCAACGAACCTCTTGGTCAGTTACAAAATCTTTTGCAGTTAACGCAGCTAATGTTGGGGCTAATGTTTCAGTCGACATAATCTATCACTTATTTATTACGCGAAATTACATAATCAAGGCCAATTTTTACGCATAAAAAAACATTTTATACCACAAATTTGCGCCTATACCCCCCTAAAAAATCCTATTTTATTTAATATAATGCCCCCTATTATGGCCAAACCCTTCCACAGAGGGCTATTTTACCTTTCGGCCCTTCCAAGTATAGGTTTTCACCTGGCCAAATAGTCCAGCAATAATGGTATAAAAAATATGCAGGGGTTGAAAAAATACAAACCATCTAAGTACCGGCTTTAAATTGTAAAAACGCGCTACTGCATCTAAGAAAAATACTTCAAAAAATGTTTTAAAAGCCAGGGAGATGATTAAAGTATCAAAATTCCCCATCAACAATAAAAGTAAAAAACTTAAATTATATAAATACACTAATAATAAAACCCAAAAAATAGAATTGTCATCATAAAAACGCGCTTTACTTGACCAACGAATGCGTTGCATGAGTAAATCCTTCCACTGCCCCATCGCCTTGGTTAATACAATCGCATCTGGATGAAATAAATAACCAATCCGATTGGATAAGGTTTTTTTCATTTTATGCATTAAAAACATATCATCGCCACTTGCAATTTCATCCACACCTTGATAACCACCTACCGCAATAAAAGCCGATTTCTCAAAAGCCAAATTAGCCCCATTGCTCATGGAATGTTTGCCAGCACCAACTGCAGCTGCTGTAATACCTTGTAAAGCTAAAAAGTCCAGTACTTGAAAAGTATTTAATACACCCGACTCTTCGATAAACATGACTGGCGCAGCAATAAAAACCGGTTTGTTCTTTTCAATAAATTGATGATACAATAAAAATAAATTGGGTGGCACCATACAATCAGCATCGGTGGTAATGATCCAATCCCCTTTTGCATGCAAAACCGCTTTTTCTATCGCCTTTTTTTTGAAGGAACTAATTTCATTTTCCTTGTAATAATCAGCCAAGCTTAATAAATGAACTTGCGTATTTTTTTCCTGTATTGCTTTTACGATAAAAGCAGTATCATCATCTGAAAAATCATCAATGACAATAATTTCATAAAATTCAACAGGATAATTTTGTGCTAAAATAGTATCCACACAAGTCTTAATATTCGCCGCCTCATTGCGCGCTGGAATAATGATGGTAAAATGCGTATAGTTATTTGCCAATGGATATGCACCAGTAACCCCTTCAAAATTGTTTAATTTATGGTACCAATAACGGTAGGCTAATAATAAACCTGCGTATAAAATGGTCAAAATTGCAACTATCCAATCTAATACATACGCCATGGGGTAAAGTTACGCGCTTTTATATGTCATTAATAGGATTTTTTGATAGTTTGGATTAAATTGTAGTCTTAAAATAATCAACTGAATATTTTAGAAAAATAGCAAATAAAATAAGCATTATGTTTCAACTAAATAATAAAATAGCCATCGTCACCGGAGGCGGAAGCGGTATTGGAAAGGATGTTTGTAAAGTATTGGCTAAGCAAGGTGCACATGTTATTGTGGTTGATTTAAATACCGATAGTGCAAAAGGAACAGTAGATGAAATTACTGCAAACGGAAATAGTGCAGAAGCACTTACTTTAGATGTGACCCAGCTTTTAGCAGTAACCGCTGCATTTGAAAAATTAAACGGATTGGATATACTTGTCAACTGCGCGGGTATTTCACATATAGGAAGTGCTACAACCACCAGCGAGGCTGATTTTGAAAAAGTATTCCAAGTAAATGTTAAGGGCATGTTTCATTGTTTACAAGCGGGCGTGAATGCTATGAAAAAAAGTGGCGGCGGAAGCATTGTGAATATAAGTTCGATCGCAGCTAAAGTTGGATTGTCGGATCGCTTTGCTTATAGTATGAGTAAAGGCGCGGTACATGCAATGACGATGAGCGTTGCAAAGGATTATATCAAAGACAATATCAGATGTAATAGTATTTCACCAGGCCGTGTGCATACCCCTTTTGTGGATGGATTTTTGAAAAAGAATTATCCTGGGCAGGAAGCAGAGATGTTTGAAAAATTATCAAAAACACAACCCATTGGTCGTATGGGAAAACCCATCGAAGTGGCACATCAAGTTTTATACTTATGTAGCGAAGAAGCCAGTTTTATCACAGGAAGTGACTTTAGTATTGATGGTGGATTTATTACCTTAAATAGTTAAGAAAAAAAATGATGAATCAAACGTCTTAAATAGTTAAGCGGTAAAAAATAATTACTTGGAAAAAGAAGGATGATATATATTTTTAAATTTATGCTCATCCCTACTTAATAGAAAAATAAAAAGAGACAACAATGAAATTAATTCGATTTGGAACAAGTGAACAAGAAAAACCGGGCGTACATATCAATGGAAAAAATTATGATGTCAGTGCGCATTTATATGATTATGATGAATCTTTTTTTAGAGAAAATGGATTGGCACAATTAGCAGCCATAGTACAAAAGGGGAACCTGCCTGAAGTGCCGCCAGAAGCGCGTATCGGATCACCCATCGCAAGGCCCTCCAAAATAGTTTGTATTGGATTAAACTATGCAAAACATGCGAAGGAAACAGGCGCAGCAATTCCAACAGAGCCCATCTTGTTTATGAAATCAACCACTTCATTAAATGGACCATTTGATGCTATTATCATCCCCAAGAATTCAGAAAAAACAGATTGGGAAGTAGAACTTGCTGTTGTGATTGGAAAAAAAGCAAGTTATGTAAGTGAAACCGATGCGATGGATTATGTTGCTGGCTATGTATTACATAATGATGTAAGCGAACGCGCATTTCAATTAGAACGCGGTGGCACTTGGGACAAAGGGAAAGGCTGTGATAGCTTTGCCCCACTTGGACCATGGTTAGTAACCAAAGATGAAGTACCTAATCCACATAATTTAAGATTGTGGTTATCCTTGAATGGAAAAATAATGCAGGATGGAAACACCGATGATTTAATTTTTAATGTGCCCACCCTCATTTCCTATTTAAGTCAATTTATGACCTTATTACCTGGAGATGTTATCAGTACAGGAACCCCTGCTGGCGTTGGATTAGGCTTCACACCCAATATTTATTTGAAGGAGGGTGATGTGGTTGAATTAGGTATTGATGGATTAGGAACGAGCAAACAAAATGTTATCGCATACAAACCATAAATCATGAATTTACATTTGCAAGAAAAAGTAATTATTGTATCCGGCGGTGCTAAAGGCATTGGTGAAGGTATCGCTACCTTATTAGCTGAGGAAGGTGCGATACCTGTAATTATTGGGCGCGACGAAAACGATAACAATAAATTTATCGCAAGCTTGCAAGCAAATGGATATAAAGCAGGTCAAGTGGTAGCGGAATTAAGTGACCCATTGCAATGTGAAAATGCAATTAAACAAATAGCAGCAACTTATGGACGCATTGATGGATTAGTAAACAATGCGGGCGTGAATGATACCGTTAATTTAGAAAATGGGAATTATGAAGGTTTTATGTCGAGCTTACATAAAAATGTAGTGCATTATTATTTATTAGCACACCATGCATTACCCTATATAAAAATTGCAAAAGGAAGTATTGTAAATATAAGTTCAAAGGTAGCCGATACGGGACAAGGCGAAACATCTGGATATGCTGCAGCGAATGGAGCAAGAAATGCTTTAACCAGAGAATGGGCAGTGGAATTATTAAAATACGGTATTCGTGTAAATTCAGTAATAGTAGCTGAATGTTTTACACCACTTTATGATAAATGGATTAAATCTTTACCTAACCCGGAAGAAAAATTAGCACAGATTCAATCTAAAATTCCTTTGGGAAATAGATTTACCACCAAGGAAGAAATTGCCAATACCGTCGCCTTTTTACTTTCTAGTGCTTCCAGTCATACCACAGGACAACTGGTGTATGTAGATGGCGGCTATACCCATTTAGACAGAACTTTATAATTCGAATTAAAAACTAAATAAATAATTCTTGGCCCTTTGAATTAAATTGCAGATTCAATTTAACCTATATCAATTCTATGCAAAAGAAAGTACTAGTAAGTGGCTGTTTCGATTTATTACATAGTGGGCATATTGCTTTTTTAAAAAGCGCAGCTACTTATGGTGATTTATATGTTTGTATAGGTTCAGACAACACGATTTACAATCTTAAAGGCAGATATCCTGTAATTACCCAAGACGAGCGGAAGTATATGATTGAATCCCTTGCATGTGTGAAAGAATGTAAGATCAATAAAGGAAATGGATTACTTGACTTTTTAGATGAGTTAGAACAAATTAAGCCCCATGTTTTTGTGGTGAATGAAGATGGGAATACACCGAATAAAGTTGATTTGTGTAAAACAAAAAATATTGAATTAATTGTATTGGATAGAGTGCCTAGTGAAGGGCTACCCGCAAGATCAACAACAAGTTTAAGAACAAATTCCATCATACCATTTCGCATAGATTTAGCAGGCGGATGGCTGGATCAACCTTATGTAAATAAATTATATCCAGGCCCTGTGCTTACTGTATCCATTGAGCCTACGATTGAATTTAACAACCGTAGTGGTATGGCGAGCAGTACCAGAAATAAAGCGATTGAATTATGGAAGGCACAATTACCTGAGGGGGATCCAACGCAATTGAGTAAGATTCTTTTTAGTTATGAAAATCCTCCCGGCACATTAAACGTTGCTGGCTCTCAGGATGCTTTAGGTATTGTGATGCCTTGCTTAAATTATTATCATTATAGTCAAGATAGTTATTGGCCTTCTGAAATAAAATCAATAGATGATGAATCTATCTTAAGTTGGCTGGAGGAGCATCTTTATTTAATTCCACTTGATCCAAGAGGAAGTAATTATGATGTATTGGCTAATACAAATATTACAGAAGCAGGTGCAAAAAATTTAGCAGATGCTGCTATTCAATGTTGGGATGCGATTCAAATAAAAGATATAACTGCTTTTGGAACTGCTTTTCTTGCTTCTTTTCATGCCCAAATTGCCATGTTCCCCCATATGGTTGACGAAACCATCACCCCAATTATTAATAAATACGCGACCAAGAGTTTTGGATACAAGCTATCAGGCGCTGGTGGTGGTGGCTATTTAATTTTGGTTGCTAATGAAGCCATTGAAAATGCAATACGCATCAAGATTCGACGCAAAAATACCTTATAAGCACTTCGTTTTAAAAAGCATCAAATTGCCCATTTTTGGTCAAAATGACCCAAAAACTGCCCAAAATCAGTAAAAAAAGGCCAAAAAAGGCAAAATATTTATAATTATAAATAAAATAGGTTGTACTTTTATATTAGTTGCATAACTAACTATATGTCAAACAACCAATTCAAACGCGGCGAACTTTACAGTGTCATTAATGGCATGGCAACCACCGCGGTTGCCCGACGTCTTCAAAAAAATTTCCGCAATGCAGGATTAGAAATTACTATTGAACAATGGTCTGTATTATATCATTTATGGAAGGAAGATGGGCTTAGTCAACTTGAACTAGGCAATAGAACTTTTAGAGACAAAGCAAGTACCACGCGCCTCATTGATAATTTAGAAAAACAAGAACTAGTTACGCGTGTCGCTTCCAAAGATGATCGACGCATTAATTTGGTTTACTTAACTGATATAGCAAAACCGTTGCAACAAATTACCTACGAGTTGGCAAATAAAACAATGAACGAGTCATTACAAAATATTTCAAAGGAAGAAATTGAAGTGGTAAAAAATGTTTTACAGCGCGTGTATGATAATTTAACAAGCAAAGATTTAATATAAAATATTTAAAATAAATTTTATGGAAACGATACAATCAGTCATCAAAGGTGGCGAATGGATGATCAAGGAAGTAAATGCAAAGGATATATTTATTCCTGAAGAATTTAATGAGGAACAACTCATGGTACGTGATATGTGCAATCAATTCATTGACACCGAAGTGTTACCCGTAGTGGAACGTATTGATAAATTAGAACCAGGATTGATGCCCTCCTTATTAGAAAAAGCAGGCGCGCAAGGCTTATTAGGTATTACAATACCTGAAGCGTATGGAGGCTCAGGTAAAGATTTTGTTACTTCAGTGATTGTTGCTGAATATTTAGGGGGCGGTTATTCCTTTTCAGTCGCCAATGCAGCACATGCTGGTATTGGAACCTTACCTATTTTATATTTTGGTACAGAGGTGCAAAAACAACAGTATGTTACAAAATTAGCCACAGGTGAATTTAAAGGATCCTATGGATTAACAGAACCCAATGCAGGATCAGATGCACTTAGTGCAAAAACAACAGCAACATTATCTGCCGATGGGAAACATTATATATTGAATGGCCAAAAATGTTGGATCACGAATGGTGGCTTTGCAGATATTTATACCGTGTTTGCAAAAATTGATGGAGAGCAATTCACTGCATTTATTATTGAACGTGGTACCGAAGGTTTTACACAAGGGCCTGAAGAACATAAAATGGGAATTAAGGGATCATCAACCGTTCAATTGTATTTTCAAGATTGTAAAGTACCCGTTGAAAATGTATTAGGTGAAATTGGTAAAGGCCATATCATCGCATTCAATATTTTAAATATTGGTCGATTAAAATTGGGTGCTGCAACCTTGGGTGGTGCAAGACGCGCATTAAGTGTTACTGTTCAATATGCAAAAACAAGAGAGCAATTTAAATTGCCGATTGTAAAATTTGGTGCCATCCGACATAAGTTGGCTGAAATGGCTATAAGAATGTGGGTGGGTGAAACAACTTTATACAGAGTATCGCATCATATTGATGAGCAAGAGCAATTATTATTAGCTTCTGGTAAAACATTATCTGAATCATTATTAGGCGCTGCTGAAGAATATGCAATAGAGTGTGCCATTTTAAAAGTGTTTGGAAGTGAGGCGTTGGATTATGTGGTAGATGAGGGCGTACAAATACATGGCGGTAATGGTTACAGTGATGAATATCAAATTTCAAAAGCCTATCGTGATAGTCGTATCAATCGTATTTACGAAGGCACCAATGAAATTAATAGATTGCTTACCGTGGATATGGTTTTAAAACGTGCCATGAAAGGGAAATTAGATTTAATGGGACCAGCGATGAGCGTGCAACAAGAATTAATGAGTATCCCTGATTTTGGTTCAGAAGAAGAAGGTGCATTTGCAAAAGAGAAGAAAGCTGTTGCTAATTTTAAGAAATGTATTTTAATGGTGGCAGGCGCAGCAGTGCAAAAATTAATGATGTCCTTAAATAAGGAGCAAGAAATATTAATGAACATCGCTGATATGTCCATCATTACTTATCATGCTGAATCTGCTTTATTAAGATTAGAAAAATTAACTGCTATGAAAGGCGAATCAGCTACTACCATTCAGGCAGATATTGTTCGCACTTATATCTATGATGCAGCCGATGCTATCAATAAAGCTGGTAAGGACGCATTGAATAGTTTTGCAGATGGCGATGAATTACGCATGATGAATATTGGTTTAAAAAGATTCACCAAAGTGGATTCATTCAATAGCAAGGAAGCACGCAGACGTATTTGCGCGCAATTAGTGGCAGATGATGGATATAAATTATAATAGGATTTACAAATTTACGATTGCTTGCATTTTACAAAAGGCGTCCCCCCGAGTACTCGGGGGGACGCCTTTTGTTTTTGGTATATATTTATGAAAAATACTTTATTACGCCTAAGTTTTAAATCCTAATTTTTCAGGGGTTATTGGAAGGTCGCGCACTCGTTTTCCTGTGGCATTATATACTGCATTGGTAATCGCGGCAGCAAAACCAATCAATGCAATTTCACCAATACCTTTTGCACCAATATCATTGATATTAGGATCCGGCTTGTTGACAAACCAAACATCCGTTGGTGGAATGTGTGAATGCAGTGGCACATGATAGCCGCCAAAGCTGGCATTGATGATTTGTCCAGTTTTATGATCGATTTCCAGTTTTTCAGAAAGTGCCATACCTATACCACCTACTACCCCGCCTAACATTTGACTTCGTGCCGTTTTAGGACTAATAATTTTTCCTGCATCTCCTGTTGTTACTACTTGTAATATTTTTATAGTGCCATTTTTTGGATTCACACCCAACTTTACAAAATGCGCAGAAAAGGAATTGCTGGTAAATTTCAATTGCGCTGCATTTTTTCCATTGGAGGTAATGGTTAAATCAATTTTATCTTGATTCGCTAATTTTAATACATCAACAATAGGCATTTTTGCATTCGCATTTGTTTTTGAAATCACCATTTCATTTTTAACCTCCAACGCTTCCGCATTCATACCTGCAAATACAGGCGCTGATTTAATGGCAATCTCCTTTAATTTTTGTTGTAATGTTTTACAAGCCAAATCAACAGCCGATCCCACAGTTGATGTAGTACCTGATCCTCCTTGTGAAGGACCTGGAGGTAAATCGGAGTCCCCTAGTTTAAATTTAATTTTTTGAATAGGCATTTGCATAGCCTCCGAAGCAAGTATGGTCATAGCTGTGGTCGTACCAGGGCCCATATCACTTACACCACATTCTAATAATAATTTACCATCATTACTTAAAACAATTCTTACTGACGCGGAACCTTTACCTGCTCCAAAAATACCCACGGCCATACCATATCCAATCAGCATGCCATTTTCCTTTAAAGAACCAGGAACCGTAGGACGATTTTTCCAACCTATTTTATTTATTCCGTAAGCATAACAATCTTTTAAATTAATATCAGAGAATGGTAGTTTATTTTCAGGATTAACAGTCGTGTAATTTTTTAATCTTAATTCAATCGGATCCATCTTAAGTTTATACGACAACTCATCAATCGCACTCTCTAATGCAAAACACCCACTTGCTTCTCCAGGACCACGCATCCATACAGGCGTACTCAAATCAAGTGGAAGTAGGTTATATTTAGTATCCACATTTTCACAAGCATATAAAAATTTTGAAGCATCCACAATTCCTTCTCTGAAGTCCTCATACCTTGATGTATTCGTAATGGCTTCATGACTGATACCCGTAAAATTACCAGCAGCGTCAGCGCCAATACCCACTTTTTGCCAGGATTGTGGACGGTAGCCTACCAATGAAAACATTTGCGGACGTGTGAGTACTAATTTCACTGGACGATTTAGTTTTTTTGCAGCGATACAAGCAGCAGGCACATTGGCCCAACTTCTTAAACCACTTCCAAAAGCACCGCCCACATTTTCAGCAATCACTCTTACATTTTTATCTGGAATACCAAAAGTTCTGGACACTGTAAATTGGGTACTTTTGGGACCCTGTGTTTTATCATATAAAGTAACCTTATCATCTCCTTCCCAATGCGCAATAGTAGCAAACAATTCCATTGCATTGTGCACCTCAATAGGAATATTAAATTCAGATTCAACAAAAGCAAATGCTTCTTTATACTTTTTTTCTGTTCCGCGTTTATAATTACTGTTTATTTTTAAATTTTTCGCATCCAATCTTGCTTTATCAAAATTAGTTTCAAAACTTTCAGGTGCATACTCTGCTTTTACAAAACGTATAGCTGCATTTGCACTTTCAAAACTATCCGCAACAACGAGTGCAATAGGTTGGCCAAAAAAACGCACTTTATTATCATGTAAAACTTTATGACCGCGCCACTCAATTGCATTTTTAGGGCGTTCAGCGGCATTGGAAATATAACCAGGTACACTCGGACAATTGGCATAATAAATTACATCTAAAACACCAGGCATCGCTAATGCTTTGGAAGTATCTAAATTTTTAATGCTCCCCTTTGCAATGGTACTTGTAACAAAAACAGCATATGCCATATTAGGTAAGCTATGTTCTGCTGCATATTTTGCTTTGCCATTTACTTTATCAGCACCATCTACGCGCTCATCTTCCCAAAGTATTGTATTATTATATGATTTCATTTTCTTGAATTAAAAGGATTAAATTTTAGCACCGGTTTTAGCTACTTCAGCAATAGCATCCACAATGTTTTGATAAGCACCGCATCTGCAAATATTGGTATCCATATACGCTTGAATACTTGCTCTTGATTTAGCATTACCTTCTCTTACACAAGTAACAGCCGACATTATTTGACCTGAAGTGCAATAGCCACATTGAAAAGCGTCATGTTTTATAAACGCTACTTGCATTGGATGTAACTTTTCACCATCACCCAATCCTTCGATGGTCGTTATTTTATTATTTTGATGGGTTAATGCTAATTGCATACATGATTTTGCACGCTTACCATTAATATGAACAGTACATGCGCCGCACTGCCCCATCTCACAACCTTTTTTAGTACCCGTAAAAGCCAACTCTTCTCTTAATAAATTAAGCAAAGTTGTTCTCGCATCAATTTCAAGTTTTAATAATTTACCATTAATAGTAATCGTTAATTTTTCCTTGGCTATCGGCAGTGGAACAATACTATCCACAGCAAATGCCTTTACAAAAACACTTGGTGTTAAATACAATGCGACTAGGGAGGTCGATTTTTTTAAAAAACTACGACGGCCATCCTGTTGAAAACAAGGTTTCATAAAAAAGATTTAATGTAATTTACAATTGAAAAACTAAACAATCTTCACATTACGTGAAAAACTTTCCTCCAAGGAGATCAAAGTTTCCGTACGCTCAATACCTTTAATATTTTGAAGTTCATCGTGAAGCACAAAACGAAGTTGTTGCATATCCTTGCACACAATTTCAACAAACATACTATAATTGCCAGTGGTATAATTTACCCGAACCACCTGGGGGATATTTTTTAATGCTTGTGCGACATTATCATACATGGAACTTTTTTCAAGGTAAATACCAATAAACGCGATAATGTCGTAACCCAACACTTTTAAGTCCACGGCTAAGCGTTTACCCTTTACAATACCCAACTCCTCTAATTTCTTGATACGCACATGAATGGTGCCCCCTGATACAAAAAACTGTTTGCCTAAGTCCGCATAGGAAACTTCGGCATCCTCCATCATAGCTTGAATTATTTGCAAATCCAGCTTATCCAAGCTTTTGTCAATGTTCAATTTTGGGGTATTTTTTGGCTCCATTTTTAAGTATTTTTAAATATAATAGCAATTTATTAAATATTTTCTATATTTTAAAATAAATGATTAAAATATTTGCAATATATATGTCAATACTTTAGTTTTGATTTATCAAATGAGGGAAATAAGTAGAAAAACTCAAATGAATAGTTCTTAAATACTGTGGGGTGATGAAATCTTGGCATACATACCTTCTTGTCTCGAAGGCGGGGATAACGGGATAAACGTAACATAGAGCCGTCTAGCAATAGGCGACCAGGGTAGACCACTGAACTTTGTGTTATAGCTAACTGCCTCTTGGAGGTTCGATCCCTCCCCCTACAGCAA
>SHWT01000049.1 GCA_009693715.1 Chitinophagaceae bacterium | reverse complement strand
ATTGTGAATGTGCGACTCAAGGCCCTATTAAAATATATTATGAACCTGCCCGAATACCAATTGCAATAAATGAAAAGACGCAATTTTATACGAAATAGTGTTGCGCTAATGGCGCCTACTGTCATTGGGGGCAATCCAATACATATTCTAACACAACATCCTATTATACAACCCGAATTGTTGGCGAGTGTAAACAATGATCGTGTGTTAGTGATTATACAATTAAGCGGAGGAAATGATGGATTAAATACCGTTATTCCTGTTGGAGATTATAGTAAATATTATAATGCGCGAACCAATATCGCCATTCCTGAAAATAAAGTTTTAAAATTAAATGGCAACGACGCAACTGGATTAAATCCAGCCATGACGGCCTTCCAAAATTTATTTAATGAGGGGAAATTAAATATTGTTCAATCGGTGGGATACCCGCAACCTAGCTTCTCTCATTTTAGGGCCACCGATATTTGGATGAGTGGGTCGGATAGCACACAGTATTTGAATACTGGTTGGGCGGGCAGATATTTAGATAATCAATACCCTAATTATCCTGAGGCTTTTCCTAGTGATCAAAATCCAGATCCATTAGCTATACAAATTGGATCTATTACCTCCCTTACCTGTCAAGGGCCAGTAGTGAATATGGGGGTAAGTATTTCTGACCCCGCTTCCTATTATAATTTAATTGATAACATTGATGATGTGGTGCCGAATACCAATGGTGGTTATGAATTAAGTTTTGTTAGGCGCATTGCAAAACAAACTAACAAATACGCCATTCGTATCAAAGCTGCTTCGGATAGTATTAAGCAACAAGTTACCTATCCCAATAATTCATTAGCGTCACAATTAAAAATTGTAGCAAGGTTAATTAAAGGTGGGTTAAAGACTAAAGTTTATATGGTTAATTATGGTGGTTTTGATACGCATGCAGGTCAAACCAATTCCATTGATACGACCATTGGACCACATGCCACTTTACTAAATGCAGTATCAGAAGCAGTGAATGCATTTCAAAACGATATTAAAGGTCTTGAAATTGATGATAGAGTTATTGGAATGACCTATTCTGAATTTGGCAGACGTACAAAATCAAATGCAAGTGGCGGAACAGATCATGGGGCAGCAGCGCCTTTGTTTTTATTTGGAAAAAATGTTCGTGGCGGCGTATTTGGAAAAAATCCAGACCTGCCTTTAAATGCAACTGCAAATGATAACATCCCTTATCAAACCGATTTTAGAAGTATTTATAATTCAATACTAACAAATTGGTTTTGTGTAAAGGAAACTGACAATATGCAAATCATGTTAAAGCAATATCCAATAATGCCATTGATCAATGCAAGTGTCTGTGGTGTAGCTATGGAGAATTCAACTTTTGCAGGTAACACAATGATTAGCAACTATCCAAATCCATTTAGCGTTCAAACCAGAATTGAATTCAAAACCGCAGGAGGCGCTACTTTAGTGCAATTGTTAGATACTTCAGGATCCGTAATTAAAATATTAGTAGATACAAGTTACCCTTATGCAGGCATGAATAGTGTCACCCTATTTGGTGGTAACTTACCTGCAGGTGTTTACTATCTGCGTCTACAAAATGGCATAAATCAATATGTCAAAACTATCATAAAGATGTAATATTTTAAATTTGTGATTGAATTGTTTGCTTAATTTTACGCTAACAATGCAATCAGATCAAGAATTAATATTACAATTTCAACAATCCATTCAAAGGGAGCAAAATTTTACGCAATTGGTGAAAAAACACCAGGCGAAGGTGTACCATCAAATAAAACGAATGGTCAATGATCATGATGATGCTGATGATATTGCACAAATGGTCTGGATCAAAATATGGAATAAGTTAGATGGCTTTAAAATGGAAAGCGAGTTTAGTACTTGGCTATTCCGCATTGCCTATAATGAGACCCTTAATTTTATTGCAAAACAAAAAAGACAGGGTTCCAATACGTCTTCCACTGATATTTTAGACTACGAAAACACGGCTAGTCATACCGATGCGCCAAAAAGCAGTGAAATTCAAATAAAACTAGACCAAGGCATTAAGCAACTACCTGAAAAGCAGCAATTTGTGTTTATGTTACGCTATTTTGAGGAGTTGAATTATGAAAAAATAGCAAGTATCACGGGTACCACTATAGGCGGTGCAAAAGCCAACTATCATCAAGCGATAAAGAAATTAGAAGAATTTGTAAAGAAAAGTTAAACCTACTTATTAATCAATTGTCAAAATAACAGCATGGAACAAAAAAAGATAGATACAGCACTTGAAAACGACCAATTAATGGTTGAACAGCTTTTTTCAAAAGAGGCTTTAGCTAATTATGATAAGTCGGCATCAGAAGTACCTGCCTCCTATTTTGAAGCATTTCCTGAAAAATTACAACAACGAATTGCGAATAATAAGCCTAAAGTATTTTTTCTTACACCGCTTGGGAAAATGGCCATTGCTGCAATATTCCTATTTGTAGTTTCTAGTACTTTCATTTTTTTAAATAATAGCGTAAGTAAAAAATCCGCCATGGTATCCATTTCAATGCAGGATATATCAAATGATGAAATTGAAGCTTATGTGGATGCAAACGAATGGATGGCTGATATTGATTGGTCATCAGAGGCATTTAAGCCAGATACAGAAGTAGAACAATTTTATAAAGATTCGATTGATTAAATAATTTTTGAACTAATAAAATTGCATGTTAAAATGCAAGAAAAAAATAAAATATATAAATAACAAGTTATGAAATACCTATTTTACAGTTTAGCATTGAGCATGGTGATGATTACTGCTAATGCACAAAGACCACAGGATAGAAGACCTCGACCTAATGAGCATTTAGAACATAATGACGACAAAAAAGGACCGGGTAGACCCAATAGGGCAAACATTGAAATGTTCAAAACGAAATTTATTACAGATCAATTAGCACTTACACCGCAAGAGGCGGAAGCTTTTTGGCCAGTATATAATGAATATAAAAATGGCATGCGCGCTATTTACAAAGAAAAAAAGGAAAATGAAATTGAGTTACAAGAAGCTGTGTTAACAGTAAGAAAAAAATTAGCATCCGCGCTTAAACCAATTTTAAAATCAGATACAAGAATTAATGATGCTTTAAAAGTGGAAAAAGAATTTCTAAAAAAGGCAAAAAATGAAATGTCGCATCGTCGTGAAGGTCCACCACCACCAAGAAGAGATTAAAAAATAGCAAAGTTTTGATGTCACAATACGATTAAGCCCTATCCTGATTTTTCAGGAGGGGCTTTTTTAATTTTCGCAGGTTTCGCCATCGCAACAAGGTGAAATATTAGTTCCACAAATACTACATTGGTAGTGGCCATGAACCATCACAGGTTCGGTTTCCTGGGAACAAATAGGACAAATTTGAATAGCCATAATTTTTATTTAAATTTATAACATAAACGGATAAAAAAATCAATAATTGCATTGATCTGTTGGGTATATTACATCAGCAAAAACAATAATTTTAAGGTAAAAATAATTTAATACACCCTAATACGCGTCCATCGTAAAAGCTACATTATGAAAATAAAACATTTATTCTTTTCACTTATTTTTTCAATATTATATATGTCAAAATCCTCCGCCCAATATCTGCCTTTGTATAAAAATATACCTAATTACATCGATACCATTAATGAGGAGGTAATTACGCATGATGGCATTTTACGCATAGGAAAAGTATCCATTCCTGGATATCAATACTTTAGGGTTGCCAATGATGCTGTTAAAAGACCCTGTGTGATCATTTGTCCAGGGGGTGGCTATGGCATATTGGCTGCTACACATGAAGGCACAGATGTGGCAAGCTTTTTTAATACCATTGGCGTAAATGCAATTGTATTAAAATATAGAATCCCAAGTAATGCACATCAAGTAAATAAATCAATTGCGCCATTACAGGATGCGCAGCAAGCCATTTATTTAGCTAGGACAAATGCAAGTGAATGGGGCATTGACGTAAATAAGATAGGCATCATGGGCTTTTCCGCAGGTGGACACCTTGCTTCAACAGCAGCCACCCATTATGAAGATGTTAAAGTGACCAATCCAATAAATATTTCCTACCGCCCCGATTTTCAAATTTTAATTTACCCAGTAATTTCCTTTAGTAGCTATGGTCATAATGGATCCAGGAATAATTTAATTGGACCGGTTATTAATGAAGATCAGCTGCATTACTTTAGCAATGAAGAACATATCAATAAAAATGCACCGCCCGCCTTTTTAGTACACGCAAAGGATGATGAATCTGTTCCGTTATCAAATTCAATTAATTATTACAAACAGCTACAAGAAAATCAAGTTGCTGCGGAATTATATCTTTTTGAAAAAGGAGGGCATGGATTTGGAATGAAAAATAAAACTAGCGAAATTTTCTGGCCTGAATTGATGCATGAATGGTTACTAAAAAATAACATTATAAATAAGTAGCAAATAAATGCGCATCAAAAATTGATGTGTATTTATTTGCTAACAGCGTATTCAATTTATTTTTTTACTTCGCTTCCTTTCCAACCAAAAAAGGCGACGACCAAAAAGGCGACCATCGGAACGATATAGCCCATTTGTATGTTACCTGTTTGGTCAGAGATGAGTCCAAATATTCTTGGTAAAACCGCACCTCCTACAATCGCCATAATAATTAAGCTACTGCCCATTTCTGTATCAGCACCTAGGTCCTTAATGCCTAATGAAAAAATAGTCGGGAACATTACTGACATAAAAAAGGACATACCAATTAACGCATAAATAGTGATGATGCCATGTGAAAATATGGCAACAATACAAAGCAGCGTAGCTAATAAGCCATACACAGTCAATAATTTATTCGGGCTAAAATAATTCATTAAAAAAGTACCTGTAAAACGGCCTATTAAAAATGCCAGTGCAGCAAAACTTAAATAATCGGCGGCTTGTATTTGATCAATGGCTGCTGATTCTGTAGCAAATAAAATAAACAAACTAAATACACAAACCTGTGCACCCACATAAAAAAATTGGGTAATCACTGCCCATTTTAAATGGGTATGACGGAATGTGCCTAAAACAGTTGCTTTTTCTCCACCTGATTTTTTAGTTCTGATATCTGGCAATTTTACCAAATAAAACAAAACTGCAATAATTATTAAAACAATACCAAGAATAGTATAAGGTGTTTTAACCGTATAGGCTTCCGACGCTAAAGCAGCTTGCCTCACTGATTCACTCATAGCACTTAATTCAGCATCTGAATTTCCCTTTGTTAAAATTACCCTCGCTCCAATAGCAGGAGCTAAAAATGCAGCAAGTCCATTGAAGGATTGTGCTAGGTTTAAACGCTGGGTGGAAGAACTAGGATCACCTAAAGCTGACGCATAAGGGTTTGCAGCCGTTTCCAATATGGTTAATCCTGAAGCAATAACAAAGGAAGCAAACAAAAAATAGAGGTAAGACTGATTGTTAGCGGCTGGTACAAATAAGAATGCACCCACTGCAAATAAAAGAAGTCCTATAATAATACCGGTTTTATAGCCAAGTCTTTTCATCACCATACCCGCAGGCAAAGCCATAAAAAAATAAGCGATATATACTGCCGAATCCACCAAGGTAGATTGGGTCGTAGTTAAGGTAAACGACTTTTTCAAATGGGGGATTAAAATAGGAACTAGATTATTAGCAAACCCCCATAAAAAAAATAAACAAGTGATTAATATAAATGGAATTAAATATTTTGTTGCTTTTTCTGATGTCATAAGTTGATCAATTATAATTAAATATAATTCAAGCATCACTAATAAACAAAATTATATATAATCAAATACTAAAATAATTTGTACCTTAACAACTCATTTCAAAAGATTTATAATTATTAATTGCTATTTATGAAAAAAAGGTACTTATTCGGGTTGATTTTATTGGTCTTATTTCAATTGTCGGCAACTGCGCAATCAACACCGAGGGAATTCTATTTAATTAAAATATATCATTGCACTACACAAAGTCAATTAAATCATATTGATGATTATTTAGAAAAAACGTATTTACCATTTTTACACAATAATGGTATAAATAAAGTAGGTGTATTTGCGCCCATCATGAATGACACAAGTGCCGACAAACGAATATTTGTATGGGTGCCATTAAAAAACTTAAACCAGCTGGATGCCTTGGATCAAGTGTATGAAAAAATGAATCCATTTGGTGACGATGCTTTGATTCATTTGGATAACAAAGACAGTAGTTTGCCCTATACGCGTATAGAAAGTATTTTAACAAAGGCGTTTAAACTACAACCGCAATTTGAAAAAACCTCCGATTTAGTAAAATCAAGTAATCGCGTTTTTGAGTATCGTAGTTATGAAAGTCCTACTGAGGAAATGCACTTAAGAAAAGTTAATATGTTTAATGAAGGTCAGGAAATTGAGATTTTCAAACGCTTAAATTTTAATGCAATATTTTATTCAAAGGCCTTGGTGGGCGCTAGGACACCTAATTTAATTTATATGACCAGCTTTAATGATATGAATGATCGTAATGCACATTGGGATGCATTTAAGCAGGATCCGACTTGGAAAAAAATATCAACAGCGAAAGAATATTTAAAAATCGTTAATAGGAACGAAACTATTTTAATGCTGGCTAAAGCGTACGCTGATTTTTAATTCCGCTCTCATGATTTTTTATTTCTATCTAAGGAAATTGAAAATTATTTAGCTATGAATAATCAATATATTAATTTTCGATTGTTAAGTGGTACGCTTGAATTAATGCAGGATTTTCAGGGGTTAATGTGAATGCTAATCTAAGTTTCCCCTTTTCACAATCAATGATACAATAGCCCCTCAATTGATTTTCGGGAATCATCGCATTCACTTTAATGATATTGCCCAGTTTTTTAAAAATGGCATCTGCGGATTTTTTTAAGTCTTCAATAGGATAATCATCAAAAAAGTTTTCAGCAAATATCTGCGTCTTTGTATCCCATTGCGTAATAATTTTTACCAATTGCTTCTGTCTCTCAATTAAGCTATTGGAAACCTTGATGGGCCTTGGTTTTAATTGTGCTAATTGAATAAGGGTATCTAATACAATAAGATTAATTTTTGAGGTGGGTGCATAAGTTACATTCGCAAATAATATCACACCAATGCCATAATCAGGTAAAAAACGCCAATTGGATCCAAATCCAGGCAAGCCGCCACTATGCCCAATACTCTTTTTCGTTTCTGCATCTATCGCCCAACTGAGTCCATAGCTATAACTACTTGTAGTGGCCATTTTTTTTCCGCTCGGGAAAATTGTATTTGGATTTAATCCAATAAAAAATGCGGGTTGGTGCATCTCTCTAAGGCTACTCCTTTTAATAGGGAAGTTTTCCGGGTCATCTCTAGCAGGCCAGGCATTCTCATGTAATGCAACATATTTACTAAACATATCAATGGAAGTAATCATGCCGCCCATCGCACCATAAATGCCATTTTTTAATGGTTGTTCAATTCGCCATTGCTCATTGATATAACGATAACCATTCGCAAATAGATGTTTGGGTACGGTGGTATAATCAAAACTTGTCCCCTGCATTGACAAAGGCGTTAAAATATTTTTAGCAATATAAGTGTCATAAGTCAACCCAGATACTTTATGAATAATATAACCTAGCATCGCAAATCCTAGATTACTATACTCATATTCCAAGCCTGCAGTATTCGATAAAGACAATTGATTTTTAATTAATGCAACTAACTCTTCTTCTGTATCCTCCAGTTGTCGATCACCCCAAGGATTATCTTCAGGAAAACCTGCGCTATGCGTCATCAAATGACGGATAGTCATCAATGGCGCGTCTTTGGTAAGTCCTTGCCCCTTTAATGCGGGTATATATTTTTCAACCGCGTCATCCAATTGTAGCTTTCCTTCATCTCTTAATTTTAAAATAGCTAAAGCGGTAAAACTTTTTGACATGGAGGCAATACGGAACATGGAAGCAGAAGATGCAGGTATTTTTTCTTCCAAATTTGCATAGCCCCCATTTCCTTTATACACTAATTGCCCATCGACCACAATGCCAAAGGCATAACCAGGAAAATGATTCTTTAAAGCGAACTCTTTATATAATTGATCAATAATCGGGAATGTCTTTGCAATACGTTCATTTCGAGTAGCGTCTTGGTAGGATGATTTTAGATCCAGCTTAGCTACTTGTGCATTCAAAATAAAGCCATTGACTATTAAAATAAGCGTCAAGTAATAACGAAACTTATATTTCATAAAAAACAATTTCTCTAATTTAAAACTTATTTCATTAGCGCATTACCTTTTATAAAAAAACAGGGCTGCAAGTAGGTAGATTAGTCCTTTTTTGCTAATTTCCTTACACAAATTTATACTATGCGTAAACACATTTTACTTATTATCCTGTTCCTACCTTTTTTGGCCATGAGTCAGCAGAAGGCAAACTATTTTTTAGCCGCCAGGTTCGCCCCTAAAAAATTAAACAAAATGATTTTTTCAATGTCTATTGATCCGCATTGGCTAAAACTATCCAATAAATTTTGGTACACGTATGAAACGAGTGAAGGCAAACAATGGAATATAGTGGACCCTCTGAAGGGGGAAAAAAGAGCAATTTTTAATAGAGATAAAATTGCTGCCGAACTTACTAAAATCATCAAGGACCCATTTGATGGCCAGCATTTGCCTATTGATTCTTTGAAATTTATTAAGGATGAAAATTGGATTCAGTTTGAGGTAAAAAGCACGATCGAAATAAATAAAGATGCTGTGGTGAAGAAAGATGCGAAACCAGAAAAAATTAAAAAAACATTTTATTTTGAATACAACCTTTTAACAGAACAGCTCAATGAATTGGTTGGATTTAAAAAGCCTAAACGCAAACCAAGCTGGGCAAATATTTCACCCGATGAAAAAATAGTGGTATTTGGCAGAAATTATAATTTGTTTTATATGGACAGAGAAAATTTCAACAAAGCTATTTTAAATGACGAGGACAGTACTATTGTTGAACATGCTATCACTAAGGATGGCATTCAAAATTATAGCTGGCATAGCGAAAGTGCTTATGGTGGTGGTGGAGAAACCAATGTAGATGCAGAAAAAAATAAAAATAAAAGAAAGCCCGTTTATGGTTTATGGAGTGAGAATAGCAAATATCTCGCAGTTACTAAAGTAGACAACCGTAAAGTAAAAGATTTATGGGTAATCAATAGTATCGCTGAACCAAGGCCTACGTTAGAAACTTATAAGTATTGGATGCCTGGCGAAAAGGAAGCACCTATGGATCATTTGATGATTATAGATATGACCGCTTTTAGCTATAAGGAAATTAATGTATCCTTATTTAAGGATCAAGATGTTGCTGTTTGGAATAAAACAGCCAATGTGAATGCAAGAGACGATGAACACAGACCAAACATTTGGTTAGGCACCAATGATCAATTTTATTTATCTCGTACAAGTCGTGATTTGAAAAAAATTGACCAATGTGTAGTTGATATCAATACGGGTGTCGTAAAAACATTAATTGAAGAAAGTTTAAATACTTATGTTGAAATTAAAAAACCAGGCTTGGTGAAAAATGGCGAGGAAATAATTGAATGGAGTGAACGTGATGGCTGGGCGCATTTGTATTTACATGACAAAGAAGGAAAAGTAAAAAATCAAATCACCCAAGGACCTTGGCATATAGAAGATGTGGTATCCATTGATGAAGACAAAAGAGTGGTTTACTTTTCAGCAAATGGACGAGAAAATGTCAACAACAACACTAAGGAGGATCCTTACTATTTACATTTATACAAAGTCAACTTTGATGGCACAGGTTTACAATTATTGAACTCTGGCAATTTTGACAACAACTTTAGTATGAACGACAAGAAAAATTATTTCGTAAACAATTCTTCTCGCGTTAATTCAACACCGGTATCCGTATTATATTCGGCAGAGGGGAAAAAATTGATGGATTTAGAAACCTCGGATTTAACCTCCTTATTTGCGGCAGGCTATAAATTTCCTGAAACATTTAAAGTAAAAGCGGATGATGGCATAACTGACATTTTTGGTGTCATGTATAAACCTTATGATTTTGATAGTACTAAAAAATATCCCATTATTGAATATGTATATCCTGGACCTCAAACTGAATCAGTCAATAAAAGTTTTAGTAAGGGAATGGATCGTATTGATCGATTGGCGCAATTGGGATTTGTCGTGGTAACCATTGGAAACAGAGGCGGACATCCTGCGCGTAGTAAATGGTATCACAATTATGGTTATGGCAATTTAAGAGATTACGGATTGGCAGATAAAAAAGCAACTATTGAACAATTAGCTGACCGATACACTTTTATTGATCGTGATAAAGTGGGTATCCACGGCCATAGTGGTGGTGGCTTTATGAGTACCGCAGCTATGTTTGCTTATCCAGATATTTTTAAAGTAGCAGTAAGCAATGCTGGTAATCATGACAACAGCGTTTACAATAGATGGTGGAGCGAAAAACACAATGGAGTGAAAGAAAATATTTCTGATAAAGGAGATACTACTTTTGCTTATATGATTGATAAAAACCCAGACATTGCAAAAAATTTAAAAGGAAAACTATTATTGATTCACGGTGAAATTGACAACAATGTTCATCCTGCTAATACCATTCGTGTAGTGAATGCTTTGATTAAAGCCAATAAGCGTTTTGATATGTTAATTTTACCAACACAACGACATGGCTTTGGAGATATGAGTGAATACTGGTTCTGGAAAACAGCTGATTACTTTTCAAAATATTTATTGGGAGATAACACGGAAAGGTCCGTTGACATCGAAGAGTTGAATAAAGAAATTGAAAGAAAAAAATAAGTAAGAAATACTTTAGTGATAAGCCTTCTCGTTTATTCGGGGAGGCTTTTACTTTTTCGACAACTTTGCTAATTGTATGGGTTCAAAGGGCCCGTATTTGTGTTGGGCTACAGAAAAAGTATCTGCATAAGGACCAAAGGGATAATCAAACGGTTTGGTTGCAAGCACTGGCCAGTCCTTGGATTTATCTTTAGTAGGTCGTGCGTGGGAGCTAATATAAGCCGCTACATCCCAAGCTTGTTGTGTTGTCAAAATGGGATTATGATAGTTCACCGGGTTCGGCATATTATTTTTTATAAAGCCTGCTAATTTAGAAAGCTGATTGATACCTGCAGCATCATTGTAACTATGTGCACCCCAAAGCGGCGGGTATTCATACATATTTCCTTCCTTATTCATTACCCCCTCGCCATTCAAGCCATGACATTTTTGACAATATTGCGTGTATACACTTAAACCATTCATAGGATTCGCTGCTACAGTAAGTTGCGAAATTAGTTCAATCCCCGAGCCCCTTACTTTTTTTCCTTTAGGTACTCCTTCCCCTAACCATTTTATATAAGCATAAATTGCTTTTATTTCTTTTGAATTTGTATCTAACGCCCTTCCATTTAAACTACGTTCCATGCAATCATTGATTCTTTTATAAATAGTTTCAATAGATCCAGAGCGTTCTCTAAATTTTGGATAGGTTGAAAAAACAGCACCATAATTCAAACCCCAGGGTTTGGTGCCAGCTTCTAAATGACAGCTTTGACAATTCATGCCGTTGGTGGAATGTTGTACAGTTCCTTTAGGTCCTAAATATTTTGATGTATGTGCAATCAACTCATAACCGTACCTAATGAGTGGCCCATTTTGATTGGTATCCAAAGGAATTTGATATTGCGAAGCGCCCACCCAAGCACTGGTATCCGTTTTGCTTAAATCAAGTTGAACAGTTGGAGGAATAGGTTTTTTGTTGGATGTGTAAATTATATATAAGCCACCACCCAATACAATAATAAAACCAATGATGTATAGAAACTTTTTTAACATCTAAATTTAGTTAATACCTGCTTTTAAATAACGCCATCCTTGCTCCTGTTTCATAATTACTTCAACCACACCCGATGGAACCGTTTTTGCTTCAATTAATAATTCTGCCTTTTCAATTTTATACTTGCGCATGGTATTTTCACAAGCCAAAAATACAATGCCCTCCTTGGTTAAGCTAGCAATATCATTTGCGAAGTAAGTTTTGTCCTTCACTAATAAATCAATCGCCTTGCCATGCACCACTACTTCAATTTTAAGATGATTCGGCCAAATTTTTTGAATATTTTTTATATTGCCAATCGTAGAGGACCAGGCACTGGTATCTGCCGTATTTAATTGAATTACAATATTGTGTTCCTTGATTTCAGTTTGCGCATAGCAAAAATGAAAAGAAAATACCATCGTAAATAATAGGAAAATTAGACGAGCCGTATTTTTCATGATCAATAATTTCCATGAATGTAAGAAATTATTAATTATTTAAGGCCTTAAACTCAGGCTGCCCTTATAATAATAAACTGGTGGGTATGGAATATTCAGTTAATGTAAATTGACCCGACTCCTTTATTTCCTTGAATCCCCCCTTCACATCTATTAAATGATCAAATCCTCTTGCTTTTAAAATAGATACAAAAATCATTGATCTATACCCGCCAGCACAATGAACATAGTAGGTTTTATCTTTTTGAATTGCAGCCATACTATCATTGATAAAATCAAGTGGCGCATTGATGGTGTCTTTTATATGTTCGCTCTTATATTCCGAAGCCTTACGAACATCTAATATGGCAATATCAGCATCTTGCTTTTTTAGTGCAGCAAGTTCATCTGCTGATATAGATTTTATTTGATCAATTTCCTTTCCCGACTGTTTCCATGCTTCAAATCCACCAGCTAAAAAACCAATGGTAAAGTCATAGCCAACACGCGCAAGTCGGGTGATGATTTCAGTTTCTCGACCAGGTTCGGCAACTAATAAAATTTCTTGTTTAATATCAGGTATCATGGCGCCTACCCAAGGAGCAAAACTGCCGTCAATGCCAATGTTAATTGAATTAGGTATAAAGCCATTTGCAAAAGTTTGTGCATCTCTGGTATCCAAAATTAAAGCCCCTGTTTCATTGGCTGCAGTTTCAAATGCAGCAGGAAGCATTGCATGTTGTCCGCGTGCTAAAACTTGATCAATACTATCATAACCTTGAATATTCATCATTACATTCAATGGGAAATAACCGGGAGGCGCCACCAATCCATCCAAAACGGCTGCAACAAATTCGGGCTTGGTCATATCGGCTGCCAATGCATAATTGGTCGATTTTTGATTCCCCAAAGTATCTTGTGTTTCCTTACTCATTTTTTTACCACAAGCACTGCCTGCACCATGCGCTGGATAAACTACTATATCATTAGGCAATGGCATAATTTTATTTCTGAGGGAATCATATAAATAGCCTGCTAAAATTTCCTGTGTTAATCCTGATTTTATTTTTTGTGCCAAATCTGGACGACCTACATCTCCAATAAACAAAGTATCACCACTAAACAAAGCAACCTCCTTGCCATTTTCATCTATCAATAAGTAGCAAGTGCTTTCCATGGTGTGGCCTGGCGTATGTAATACCCTGATTTTAACCTTACCCAATAAAATTTCCTCATTATCTTTTGCCGAATGAAATTCAAAAGCGGGTGCAGCAGTAGGGCCGAATACAATTTTTGCGCCTGTTTTTTTAGCAAGATCAATATGACCAGATACAAAATCAGCATGGAAATGGGTCTCTAAAACATATTTTATTTTAGCCTTATCTAAATTGGCTTTTTGAATATAGGGATCAACTTCTCTTAATGGATCAATAATTGCCACTTCGCCTTCACTCATTATATAATAAGCCCCTTGCGCCAAACAACCCGTATAAATTTGTTCTATTTTCATTATCTGATATTTAATATCAACTGTAAAAATATACTATAAAATTAGCTTAAAGCGTGACAAAAATCACTTTTGCTCAGAAAATTTTTGTCTCCCCTATTTCACTAAAAATTTACTAAGTGACTAATAGTACATATCTTGTAATGCTTAATTCTGATTTTTGCTAAAAACTAATCAAACATGGAAGTAATCGGCTATTTCGCATCTATTTTAATTGGGGTTTCATTGGGCCTTATTGGAAGTGGCGGTTCTATTTTGACAGTACCTGTTCTAGTGTACCTATTTAATATAAATCCAGTTTTAGCAACCACTTACTCCTTATGTATTGTAGGATTGAGTAGTATTGCAGGTATTATTTCAAGAATGAAACAAAGATTGGTCGATATTAAAACGATCATCATTTTCGGGATACCCTCAGTCATTGGTGTATTTATTGCTCGTAAATTTTTCTTGCCCAATATCCCAGATACCATTCATCTTGGCAATACTTTAATAAGTAAAAGTAATTTTATCATGTTGTTTTTTGCGAGTTTAATGTTGGTTTCAGCATTATCCATGATTTTAGGCAAAAACAAAAAAGAAGTTGAAGGGGTTTTGCCCGTATATGGCTTCGCTTTAATGTTGGTAGGACTTGGCGAGGGCATGTTAACAGGTATTGTAGGTGCAGGTGGTGGATTTTTAATCATCCCCGCATTGGTTATTTTGGGAAAGCTCCCCATGAAAAAAGCGATTGCTTCCTCCATTTTTATTATAAGTATAAAATCCATTGTGGGTTTTGCCGGCGATATTTCGCATACCACCATTGACTGGAATTTTTTAATCGTCATTGTTTTATTGGCTACAATCGGTATTATCATCGGTAATTACCTTAATAAAAAAATGGATGGCGAAAAACTTAAAAAAGGATTCGGCTGGTTTGTATTAGCCATGGCCAGTGTTATTTTTATTGAACAACTCTTTCAATAATGATTAGCAAGTGCATTATTAGGTACTTGGACCTATGGTTTTTTTCAAGAAAAATTACCGCACTAAAATATATTTTACAAAAAGTAGTCTGAGTGATAAAAGGAGGATAACGCACATCCCGATTAAACTTAATAGGTGTATCAGTTCAATT
>SHWT01000048.1 GCA_009693715.1 Chitinophagaceae bacterium | reverse complement strand
GTGCTTTTCACCAACTTATCGTCTTGGTAAATTTTGATCATCGCTAGTATTTGAAATACTGGGATGATAAACAATGCAAGTGAAGGCAGGGTGAAGCCACCGCCTAGATTAGCCATTACTATGGTATAAATAAAATAGCCAATTAAAATAGACAGTAAAAAATTTACAAGTACCACTTTTAATTGCAACATACGGTTGCCATATAAAAAGATAGTAATAAAAGATAAGCAAGCACTAAATGCCAATGAGATTAAAGTGCTGTACTGCGAACTACCATTTATTTCTAATGCAAATGGCGTAGGTGTATAATAAAAAGGGAAACGCAATACTGAAAATGCGGCTGCGCTAGCTAGTAATAACCAAATGGATTGTATTCTTTGTATCATAGCATAAAGTTAAACTATTATCCTAGTTCTGGATACAAAACAAACTGCTCCATGAACTTATTCACTTCTTTCTTAGTATTTGCTAAAACGGTTTCGTTATCAGCATTCATTAAAGCAGTATCAATTGCTTCAACTATAAATGGGATATGGCCTTCGGTCATGCCACGTGTTGTAATTGCAGCTACACCAAAACGGATACCTGAAGTTACAAATGCTGACTTGTCATCGTAAGGCACCATATTTTTATTCGCAGTAATATCCGCATGTCCTAAAACCTGCTCTGCTTTTTTACCGCTAATATTTTTATTACGTAAGTCAATTAACATTAAATGGTTGTCGGTTCCACCACTGATGATTTCATATCCTTTCGCAACAAATGCTGCAGCCATAACTTGAGCATTTGATTGAACTTGCTTTGCATAAACTGTAAATTCATCCGTTAAGATTTCTCCAAATGCAACTGCTTTTGCTGCAATCACATGCTCCAATGGGCCACCTTGTGTTCCCGGGAACACCGCCATATCAATGACGTTAGACCACAATCTTAAATTACCTTTCATATCTTTCAATCCTAAAGTATTCTCGCCATCTTTCGCCATCATAATTACACCACCACGAGGGCCACGTAAAGTTTTGTGGGTAGTAGATGTTACAAAGTGACAGTGATTAAACGGAGAACTTAATAATCCTTTTGCAATTAATCCTGCAGGATGTGCGATATCCGCTAATACAAATGCACCTACTTCATCTGATACTTTTCTAATCCTTGCATAATCAATATCACGACTATAAGCACTTGCGCCACAAAATATTAATTTAGGTTTATGAGCTCTTGCTTGACTTTCTAACATTTCGTAGTCAATCAATCCTGTTTCTTTCACCACACCATAAAAATGGGGGGAATAGATTTTACCTGAAAAGTTTACCGCACTACCATGCGTTAAGTGACCGCCCATGCTTAAGTCCAAACCTAGTATAGCATCACCAGGTTGTAAAATGGCTAACATTAGTGCAGCGTTTGCTTGTGCACCACTATGTGGTTGTACATTGGCATATTCCAATCCAAATATTTCCTTTAAGCGATCTATGGCTAAAGTTTCCGTTTTATCTACAATTTCACAACCGCCATAGTAACGACGACCAGGATATCCTTCGGCATATTTATTTGCCATTACACCACCCGTTGCTTGCATTACTTGTAGGCTGGTAAAATTTTCAGATGCGATTAATTCAATGCCTCTTCTTTGGCGTATTAATTCCTCACGAATGATGTCAAAAACTAGCGTATCTCTTTGCATGTTACTTTATTTATAGTGTACTATTTTGCAAAATTAATTCATTATTACCCCTGTGCAAAGCTTTTTTTCAACAGTTGGCATCCTAATATTCACATTTTCAAGCAGTTTTATTGCATTTGGCTATTTCAGTGCCCAAATTGCACCATTACTAACAGTTATTTGCTACTTTTATCACCCCCTAAAATCCAAACAATGAAGGCGATTATTCCAGTGGCCGGTGCAGGTACAAAATTACGGCCACATACTTATACGCAACCTAAAGCGCTTATTCCAATTGCAGGTAAAACCATACTTAGCTTTATTGTTGATCAATTAAGAGAGGCTGGGATTAAAGAATTTATTTTTATCGTTGGTTACTTGGGTGAAAAAATTCAGGATTATGTACAAGCCACCTATCCAAATTTAAATACGCATTTTGTTTATCAAAATGATCGTCAAGGAACGGCCCATGCCATTGAATTAACCAAGGCAATTGTCAATAATGACGAAGTGTTTATTACGTTGGGGGATACCATTTGCGAATTTGATATTAAGGAAGTGATGGAAAGTCCTATGAGTATGCTGGGTGTAAAAAAGGTAGATGATCCTCGTCAATTTGGGGTTGCTGAAATAAATGAAGAAGGCTTTATTGATCACGCAATTGAAAAACCGGCCATTCCAAAAAGTAATAATGCCCTAGTAGGCTTGTATAAGATTAAGGAATCAGAAATTTTGTTTGAATGCTTTCAACAATTATTTAATGATAATATTAAATCACAGGGGGAATATAATTTAACGGACGCATTGGAATGCATGATTAAAAAAGGTGTGCAATTCAAGTCCTTTAAAGTAAAACATTGGTATGATTGTGGTAAAAAAGAATCATTATTGGAGACCAATGCAGTATTGTTAAAAAAATCAGGTGGGATTTCAGTTAACCCAAACTTATATACAAATAGCATCATCATACCGCCTGTAAGTATTGCGGATGATTGTGTGATTGAAAATTCCATCATTGGGCCACATGTCACTATTGGTAATAACACCCATATCAAAAGTTCTATTGTCCGTGATAGTATTATTGGCTCCTACACTACACTAGATGAAGTTGTTTTAGACAATTCATTAATTGGAAGTGATGCGGCGGTGAAAGGCTTAAGCCGTAGTTTGAATATTGGAGATAATACCGAAATTGATTTTGGATAATAATTTCTGATCCGTTATTTGTTCCAACCAATTTAATGTTTGTGTATCTAAAAAATTTTACTACAAAATCAGGCGTCTTTATGTAAATGCATGGAGTTTGCTTGCGCTACACAAGTCATTACAACATCATTAATGCAAACATGTTTGGGAACATTGGCCACATACCAGGCAGTATCAGCAACATCTTCGGCTTTTAATGGTTCATAGCCAGCATAAACTGCAGCAGCCTTTGCCGCATCTCCTTTAAAGCGTACCAATGAAAAATCGGTTTCAACTGCACCAGGATGAATCACTGAAACTTTAATTTTATAAGGCAATAGATCAATTCTTTGTGCTTTGCTAATTGCATCCACTGCATGTTTGGATGCGCAATAAACATTGCCATCCTTGTAAACTTCCTTACCCGCAGTACTTCCAATATTTATGATATGACCTTGTTGTTTAATTAAATAAGGTAACACCGCTTTTGAAGTATATAGTAAACCTTTTACATTGGTATCAATCATGGTTTCCCAGTCTTCTAAATTAGCATCTAGGAAGGAGTCGCGACCTAAAGCAAGACCTGCGTTATTGACTAAAAGGTCAACCGCTTGCCACTCTGCAGGCAAATTATTTAAATGTGCAAACACCGCTGCTTTATCCTGTACGTCAAATACTAAGCTTAAAATTTTCACACCATATTTGCTTTCAATTGCAGACGCCACTTCGGCTAATTTTTCCTTACGACGCGCTGTTAAAATTAAATTCCAACCTCCTTGCGCAAATTTTTCAGCAATAGCTTTACCAAATCCTGAACTAGCGCCTGTGATTAATATAATTTTTGACATGTTATGCGGGTTGGGGTTGTTAATTTTTATGTTTTATGTTTAACTGACCTCGTTTAATAAGGCGGTAGTTTAAAATTACTGCAATAGCGATTAATGTAAATACTTCAATTGAAAAATGTTGTGGTAGCCAGTAGCTTGTAATGACTAATCCTAGGATGGCCGCTAAAAATACTTTAGCAATATGACTAATCCATTCATTTTTTATAAAATAGGCTAGTAAAGCTATAATATACAATGGGTGCATCCACATGATATTAAAGTTATTAAAGCAGGCGGTATGATTGGACACAAAACTCATGTAAAAAATTAAACAACCGCCCAGTGTAAATGCAAGTAATAAAATAACATCTGTGATGCTAGCAATCACACGCACTGACTTATTTTTAAAGATCAGGCTAAGTGCATACAAGGCTAAAAATCCGATTAAGATAAATAATGGGCTGTTATCTTTTGTATTTGGTTTAGTTGCCGCGGTTTCATTGTTGAAATTAGAGACACTCGTTGACCGGACTAATTTTCTTATTCCTGCTAATTGATCAAAAAGTAAATCAGGTAAAAAAGCAGCTTGTTGATCGGTTGGTTTTTGATCTGAAAAAGAACCGAGTAATAAGTCAATACCTAAGCCAATCCAGGGAATGCCTTTTTGATAAGGAGCTAGGACAACCTTATCTCTAAATGATTTTTCTTGGCTTTGAGTGGGAACGTAATGTGTATTATTAAAAAGCCCATCTTTTACACGTGTGGTACAATTGTCTGTGATGAAATTATATAAATAGTATTTATTTTTTCCCATCATATTTTTTTTCAACGCCTGATACCATCTTATTTTTTCGGTAGCAGATAAATTAAGGACCTGCTCTTTTATATTTCTTTTTTCATATTCGTACTGTGCATAAAAATCAGCATAATAATTTGCGGAAATAAAATATTCTAAACTACCTTTTACAAATTTTGATATAAAGAATGGAGTTTCAAAATCAAATGTGCCGTAATTGAAAACATAGTCACTTCCTTGAATACTGTCAATCACACGAATGGCGGTATGCCCCCATGCGGTATAAATATCCTCACCAGCATCACAAGTAAGCACGCTAATTTGTAAACGTGGCGTGTCGCTTATTTGCGCTTTTGAATTATTGGCGAATAAAAAACTTAATCCAATAAAAAAACAAATAAATAAATATTTTTTCAACATTGAATTTTGCTTTTAAAAGGTATTCGCGTATTCGCTTGCAGCGTTTACGCAAAGATCATTTTCAATAATTATTTGCGGCTATAATTAGGCGCTTCTCTTGTTACTTCAACATCATGTGCATGACTTTCTCTCATGCCTGCATTGGTGATTTGAACAAAAGTGGCATTTTGTAAATCCTTCACTGTTTTAGCACCACAGTATCCCATGCCCGCTTTAAGACCACCTACAAATTGGTATACTATTTCATGCAAGTTTCCTTTGTAAGCAACGCGGCCTTCAATTCCTTCTGGGACAAACTTTGTACTATCGGATTCGTTTTCTTGAAAATAACGATCCCCACTTCCTTGACTCATGGCACCGATACTTCCCATGCCTCTATATCCTTTGAACTTTCTTCCTTCGTAAATAATGGTTTCACCTGGACTTTCTTCCGTGCCTGCAAAAATGCTTCCCATCATTACACAGTTCGCGCCTGCTGCTAATGCTTTCACCATATCACCCGTATAGCGGATACCACCATCCGCAATAATAGGAATGTTTTTACCTTTCAATGCTTTTGCTGCTTCCATGATGGCAGTTAATTGCGGAACACCTGCACCTGCTACAATACGTGTAGTACAAATAGATCCAGGGCCAATTCCCACTTTAACGGCGTCGGCTCCAGCATTGGCCAAGGCCAATGCGCCACTAGCAGTAGCTACATTACCAGCAATGACTGGTAAGTTTTTATATGTTTTTTTCAATAATTTAAGTGCTTCAATAACACCTTTGCTATGCCCATGTGCACTATCTAAGGTAACGATATCAACACCCACCGCTTGCAATGCTGCAGCGCGTTCTAATAAATCCTTTGTAATACCTAATGCAGCGCCCACTAATAAACGGCCAATTTTATCTTTCACTGCATTTGGGAATGCACTTAATTGTAAAATATCGCGATAAGTAATTAAGCCTATTAATTTTCCTTGTTTATTTACAACAGGTAATTTTTCAATTTTATATTGACGTAAAATTTTCTCCGCTTTTTTTAAATCTGTTCCTTCAGGAGCGATGACTAAATTTTCCTTGGTCATTACTTCACTTACTTTACGCTTGCGATCTGTTTCGAATCTTAAATCACGATTGGTTAAAATACCCACCAACTTATTTGTTTTGTCAACAATAGGAATACCGCCAATTTTATTTTCCTTCATCAATTTTAAAGCATCACCAATGGTTGCAGTTACTTCGAGTGTAATAGGATCTACAATCATGCCACTTTCGCTACGTTTTACTTTACGCACTTGTTCGGCCTGCCTTTCAATACTCATGTTTTTGTGCAGAATGCCAATGCCGCCTTCACGTGCAAGCGCAATTGCTAAATTAGCTTCGGTAACGGTATCCATTGCCGAGGACAAAATAGGGACATGTAATTGAATGTTTTTAGTAAGCTGTGCGTGAATATTTACCTCTGATGGTAAAATTTCAGAATACGCGGGCATTAACAATACGTCGTCAAAAGTTAAGCCTTTACCAAAAATGCGGGAGTTGTTTGTAGAATTTCTTGTTGCCATAGGCAAAGATAGGACCTTGAGGTATTTAGACAAAATCCTTTTTTTAGCCTGATTTACAGTCGAATATAAAGGTTGCCTGCTTGCTTAAACACAAAATCCTGCATTTCCAACATAAATAAGTGGGTGGCGAAAGCCCCTGGGGGGATGGTTAACTGCCGAATAATGTCGTCCGGATGAATGGGACCTTGGCGTTCAATAATTTCTAAAATGGACAAAGCTGCCGGTTCAAGCACCAGACTGAGTTGTGGATTTTTGGGGTCAATCCTGTTGGGATTCATTTCAGGGAGCGCCCATTTCATGGTTTCTAAAAAATCGATACTGTCATAATACATATGCGCATTATTAGTTTTAATCAACAATAAGCAGCCCTTACTTTTAGCATCATGTATTTTACCTGGCAGTGCAAAAACAGTTCGGTCGTATTCAAATGCAAGTTTTGCTGTGATCATACTTCCGCCTTGTATTTCAGATTCAACAACAATGGTTACATCACTCATGCCAGCCACAATTCTATTTCGTTTTGGAAAAAAATAGGGAAGTGGAATTACGCCTTTTTTATTTTCCGTAATGAGTCCACCTTGTGCAAGCATATCAATGGCAAGACGGCGATGTTGTTTTGGATAAATTTGATCCAATCCATGTGCAAGCACCCCCCAGGTAGGAATTTTTTTATCTAATGCATTTTTATGTGCAATACCATCTATGCCCAAGGCCATTCCACTGATGATGCCGATGTTTAAATGCGCAAGGCCTTCAGTTATTTCATGAATGACCCTATTTACTTGACTGCTGTGTTGCCTAGTGCCAACAATACTGACTAAATGTTTTTTATTAAAATCCATTTTTCCCTTTACATATAAAATTGTTGGCGCATCGTCACAATGCACTAATCGGTTAGGATAATCTGCATCAAAAATGCAGGTAGCATGTATATCATGTTTTTGCATAAATGCCAGTTCCCTTTCGGCTTCGTCCCATGGCCAATCATTTAATAATATTTTTTTTATATCGTCATTTACATCTACAAAAGGAATTTCCAAATTAAAGCGTTCCTTGTAAATAATTTCAGCTGTGCTATAATGTGCTAGTAGTAATTTTCTTTGCTTGTCGTTAAGGCCAATAATTTTACTAAATGCAATACTATACAATAAATGATTTGACATAGGGCGAATATCCCTATGCTGTCAAATGAAATTTAGCGTATAAATACGCTATTTTGGTATTGAAATGGTAAAGCTAGTGCGTCTGTTTTCTTGACGACCTTGTTCTGTATCGTTGCTGGCAATAGGTTTGGTATCGCCAAAGCCAATGGTCGTAATTCGTTGCGATTGTATTTTGTGATCCATCAAAAATTGGGCGATTGACTTAGCACGACCAAGGGATAGTATTTTATTTTTATTTGCATCACCCGTATTATCCGTATGTCCTTCAATTAAAATAGTAGCTGTTGGCTGCGCTATTAAATAAGCGACTAATTCATTTAATTCCTTTTCGGATCCTGGCAATAAAGTAGCGGCATCAGTTGCAAACAAAACATTTTTGAATGTTTGTGTAAATTGTTTTTTGATTACGCTCAAATAAAATTCCTGTGTGCTGGTATTGTCATTGTCAAATGAAGTGCTTGTGATTGTTCTATTAGCTTCTTCGTAAAATGTATTAGTAATTGAAATGCCTACACTATCCAAATAAGGAAGTGCAAAAATAAATTGTCCATTGCTGTCTACTTCAATTTTTGTAAAACTAGATTGATCGGCAGGGTCAACTAAATTTACCATTGCAGAAATTGCCTTCTTTGAATTTGCATCTTTTATCACGCCCTTTAAGAAAAACTTTTTATTTGCCCTGGTGGCTTTTGACAAAGTGACTTTATAAATATCCAATCCACCTCGGCTATCTGATCTGTCACTTGCAATATAGGCATCAATGCCATTGCTAGCAACAGCTATACTGCCTTCATTATCAAAAGTATTAATAGGGTAGCCAAGGTTTAGAGGTGTGGTCCAATTGCCATCAATTTTTTGGTGCGCGACAAAAAAATCAGCACCGCCATAACCTGACCAGCCAGTGGATGAAAAGTATAAACTATTATTGTCTGCATGAATGAACGGCGTTTGCTCATCCCCGGAAGTATTTATCTGAGGGCCCAAATTCATAGCTTCTTCCCAACCTCCTTTTTCATTTTTGAATGCAACATATAAGTCAATTCCTCCTAGTCCGCCAGGGCGGTTGCTGCTAAAATACAATGCTTTGCCATCAGGGGAAATACTGGGTGCACTATCCCAATAATCATTATTCACATTATGTCCTAAATTTTTTGGAGTGGTCCAATGAGTTCCAGCTTTTATTGATTTATAAATATCGTATCTGCCATACCCTTGTTCAGGATAGTCAGCTGCAAAATACAAAGTTTGCATATCAGGTAAAAAGCTGACGCTTCCTTTTTTATCGGCAAAATTGATGGAGTCCTCCAATAATTTGGCTTTGGTAAAACCAGTGGTAGTTAAGGTGCTTGTATAAAAATCTTCTCTGCGAATATTTAATTTTCGCATAAAAAATAAAACACTATCCTTGGATGAAAAATAGGGAAAATATTCAGGTGCAGCAGTGTTAATACTATCTCCTAAATTATGAATACTAATTTCGTCATTGGAAGGATGCGCAATTGCGTAATTACAGGTAGTTAAAAAATTTAGCGCCTTCCCTTTCAAATCAGCAGACATTTTTTCATTATTCAAATTCCGTAGGATCAATTCTTTTGCTTTGGTATAATCTCCAATACTCGCATAAGCTGCGGCTTGTTTTATAAAGTAGGGGAAACTTACAATTGCATCAAGTTGGATCGCCTTATTGTATAAGGGTATCGCAACGGTATATTTTTTTAAGTCTAAGTTCACTTGAAACAAGGTCAATACCGGATCAATATAATTAGTATCTGTTTGTATGCATTTTTCCAGCAATGGTATGCATTTGTCATATTGTTGTTCATCAAAAGAGACTAATGCTTTTTGGTATATTTTTTCGGCCGCGGAACGATTGTTTTGCGCATGCGATGGATTGTATTTCAAAAACGAAAACAATACTATTAAGTAAAACACGTAATGCGTTTTTCTATTATTCATAATCCATCTAAATTGGGTATGTAAATATAAACTTCTTAAGGAACTTGTATGTATTTATGCAACTGTGCGCTTAATTCCCAATGCGGGTGCGCTTTAATATAATCAATGGACAAAGGGGTCATAGTATCGGCCTTATCCCATTCTGGTTGTAAGTAAAGCTTACAGTTAGGAGATACCTTTTTTTCAAAGCTTTCCGCCCATTCAATATCGGATTTATTAAATACCACCACTTTTAATTCTGATGCAGCAGCAATGCTTTCCTCCAAAGGAAATTTGAACTTTTTAGGCGACAAACAAATCCAATCCCATTGACCTGATAATGGACTTGACCCTGAAGTTTCAATATGTGTTTGAAAACCGGCTGCTTTTAATGCGGTGGTTAAAGGAGCTAATGCATGTAATAAGGGTTCGCCTCCAGTAACAATTGCAATTTTACTAGGGTGGGATAATGCGGCATTTACAATTTCATCAATACTTAATTGCGGATGTTTACTTGCATCCCAACTATCTTTAACATCACACCATACACAACCCACATCACATCCGGCAAGTCGAATAAAAAATGCGGCTTTGCCTTGATGGTAACCTTCTCCCTGTAAGGAGTAAAACATTTCCATCACTGGATAGGTGGTTGTTGTAGACAAGCTTATTTATTTTGAGAAGCCTCGTAAGCCTTCATTGTATTTTTTAATAATCCTGCAATGGTCATTAAACCAACACCACCTGGAACAGGAGTAATAGCAGATGCTTTTGCACAAGCCTCATCATAGTTTACATCACCTTTAATTCTAAAACCTTTTTTTGCAGTCGCATCTTCCACTCTGGTAATACCAACATCTATAATCACAGCCCCTGGCTTAATCATGTCGCCAGTTAAAAAATTAGGAACGCCTAATGCGGCAACAATGATATCTGCATCCAAACAAATTTCTTTTAAATTTTTTGTATGGCTATGGCAAAGTGTAACAGTGCAATTGCCTTGTGTAATATTACTACTCAATAATATACTCATGGGTCTTCCCACAATATTACTACGACCAATCACTACAGCATTTTTTCCCTTGGTTGGAATTTCAAAATGCGCTAACATTAATAAAATTCCATAAGGTGTTGCAGGAATAAAAGTGGGTAAGCCTTGTACTAATCTTCCCACATTTGCAGGATGAAATCCATCCACATCTTTCGCAGGGTTAATGGTCTCAATTACTTTTGATTCATCAATATGTTTCGGAAGGGGCAACTGAACCAAAATACCATCAACACTAGGATTGTTATTTAATTCAATGATTTTATCTAATAATACTTTTTCACTTACAGCTACATCCAACCGAACCAAAGTGGATTCAAAACCAGTTTCCTCGCAATTTTTCACTTTGCTTGCTACATAGGTTTCACTGGCACCATTATTACCCACTAAAATGGCTGCCAAATGAGGTGCTCGTTTCCCTTCATTGGTAAGTGCTTGTGTTTGAGCCAATAAAGTGGCTTTTACTGCTGCCGAAGCTATTTTTCCGTCTAGTATTAACATGCCACAAATTTAGTTATTTGATTTAGAGCACTGTAATTTTTTTTTAACATTCCATCCCCTGTATCTTTGCCCACATAAATATACCTATGGAACAAAATCCCAACCAGCCGTTAAACATTGAAATTACCGAGGAAATTGCAGAAGGCAGTTATGCTAATTTGGCAATAATTACACATAGCAATGCAGAATTTGTGATTGACTTTGTAAATGTGATGCCAGGAACCCCTAAAAGCAAAGTAAAGTCGAGAGTGATTTTAACGCCGATGCATGCCAAAAGATTCATGAAGGCATTGGTTGAAAATGTAGAAAGATACGAGGAAGCCAATGGTGCCATCGGAGATATGTTACCTGTTGAAATTCCTATGAATTTTGGAGGACCAACAGCCCAAGCATAATTGATTTACCAATTTAGGCTTTGTTCGGCATAGCTATAATAACCTTCTGTACTTACAATGAGGTGATCAATTAATTTGATGTCAAAATAGGCAGCCCCTTTTTTAATTTTTTCTGTTAGAAGATCGTCCATATTACTTGGTCTTAATTGACCACTTGGATGGTTGTGGCAAATAATGAAACCAGTTGCTTCGTGGCTGAGTGCAAGCTTGAATATTATTCTTGGATCGGCCACTGTACCTGTGATGCCGCCTTCACTTAAAATTTCCTCATGGATTACCTTGTTGGCTTGATTTAATAATAACACCATAAATAATTCCCTACTTTCAAATTGAAGCAAATATTTTAAATGATCAGCAACATCTTTACTTTGTCGAATATTTTTTTTGTCAATACTATTATTCATGCGACGTGAACCTAATTCAATAGCAGCTAATATGCGGATGGCTTTTATTTTTCCAATTCCTTTTATCTTTAAACCTAAAATATCTGCTACAGATAATTTTGAAAATTTTTGCAAATTATTTTGTGCTGCATTTAATAATGACCTTGCTAATTCAACTGCGTTTTGATGAATAGTGCCATGTTGAAGAATAATGGCGAGGAGTTCCACATCACTTAAATTTTTAGCACCTCGTTTGTACATTTTGTAAATGGGTTGGTCCTCGTTGGCCCAGGACTTTATATTGTTCAAGACTTGCATACAATTTTTTTTCAAATCTATGGCCATACACCACCTAAAAAAAAGGTATAAATACTTAAAAATCATAGGTATTATGTGCATAAGTCATTGATTTGTTGAAAAGTCCCCTATTATTTATTTATAATTTGTTAACGATAATTATAACTTTGGCCCATATCCAAAACACATGAATCCTTCTGTTAAAATATTTGCCGGAACTGGCTCACAAGCCCTTGCTGAAAAAATTGCACAACGCTTTGGCGCACCTATTGGAAAAATCAATATCCAAAAATTTAGCGATGGGGAGTTTCAGCCTATTTTTTTAGAAAGTATTCGTGGTGATTATGTTTTTTTAGTTCAAAGCACTTATGCGCCTAGTGAAAACATCATGGAATTATTAATGATGATTGATGCAGCGAAAAGAGCGAGTGCGTATAAAATAATTGCAGTAGTCCCTTATTATGGTTTTGCAAGACAGGATCGTAAGGACAAACCAAGGGTTGCGATAGGGGCAAAATTAATTGCAACTTTATTAGAAGCAGCTGGCGCACACCGTGTGATTACAATGGATTTACATGCGGCACAAATACAAGGATTTTTTGAGGTACCAGTGGATCACTTAGATAGTTCAGCTATTTTCATACCCTATATTGCGCAATTGAAATTAGAAAATTTAACTTTTGCTGCACCGGATGTGGGAAGCACCAATCGCGTGCGTGAAGTGGCTAATTATTTTAATGCTGAAATGGTGATTTGCGATAAGCATCGGAAGCGGGCTAATGAAATAGCAAGTATGGTGGTGATTGGAGATGTGGCTGGTAAAGACATTGTTATTGTAGATGATATTTGCGATACTGGGGGCACTCTGGTAAAGGCGGCAGCGCTATTAAAGGAAAAAGGAGCAAGATCAGTAAGGGCCATGATTACACATCCAGTTTTAAGTGGAAATGCCTACGAAAACATTGAAAATAGCGTTTTAGAGGAATTGGTGGTTTGTGATACCATTCCATTAGCGCATCCGTCAGCTAAAATCAAAGTAGTAACGGTAGCTGATTTATTTGCAATAGCCATCCGTAATGCCTATGAAAATAAGAGCATTACTAGCTTATTTGTTCACTCGCAATTGAAGGCAAGAGGTTAATAATCAATTACTTATCAAATAAAGGTAAATAGTAAGGAGAGACTTTGGTTTCTCCTTTTTTATTTCCTACCTTCGCCCTCCATTATTGAGAAAGAATAATGGGTATAGCTAGTGAAAACTATCTATCATCTTACAATAGAAAAAATTATAAAATGAAAACAATTACAATCGATGGCCACTTGAGGACCGAAAATGGCAAAAAAGTCGCCCGCCAGCTTCGCTCTCAGGACAATGTGCTTGCTGTAATTTACGGGGGTGCTACTGAAGTAAATTTTTATGCTCCAGCAAAGGCTTTTAAGTCTTTAGTGTACACAAGTGAATTCCAATTAGCAGATGTTACTGTAGAAGGAAAAACTTACAAATGCATTTTGAAGGATTTGCAATTTGATAAGGTGACTGATGCTTTAATACACGTTGACTTATTAGAATTAGTAAATGATAAAAAAGTAGTTGCTACTTTACCTTTAAAGATGGTTGGTACTTCTGTGGGTGTTAAAGCAGGAGGTAAACTTATCATTAAAATGAAGTCATTAAAGGTGAAGGCATTACCAAAGGATTTAAGAGAGTATATTGAGTGTGATATTACCAACCTTGAATTGAATGGAAATATTCGTGTTCAGGATGTAAAAGCGCCAAATATGGAACTTTTAAATCCTCCTCGTATACCAGTTGCATCAGTTGTGTTAACTCGTGTGTTAAAGCAAGAGGAATCTGCTGCTCCTGCTGCAGGTGCTGCCGCACCGGCTGCTGCACCGGCTGTTGCGAAAGCAGTACCGAAGAAATAAGATCTTATTTATTTAAGCATATACAAATCCCTTCCCGATTTTCGGGAGGGGATTTTAGTTTAAATTAAAGAGTAATTTTTACTTAAATTTGAATTTGAACGATCATCATAGTATGTCAAAATTTTTAATCATAGGCTTAGGGAATATAGGTCCCGAATATGCACACACTAGGCATAATATAGGCTTTGATGTACTTGATGCTTTTGTAATAAAGCAAGGTGGCTTTTTTAAATCGGATCGATTGGCTGATGTTGCAGAAGTAAAGTGGAAGGGTAAAACATTTATATGTGTAAAGCCCACCACCTTTATGAATTTAAGTGGCAAGGCTTTTAAATATTGGATGGACAAAGAAAAAATCGAGATCGAAAATACCTTAACCATTGTGGATGATCTGGCATTACCCATTTCAAAAATTCGATTACGTGCATCAGGGTCGGATGCTGGACACAACGGATTAAAAGATATTCAATTAACACTTGGCACTGATGCCTATCCAAAACTAAGATTTGGTATAGGTAGTGATTTTAAAAAAGGACAACAAATTGATTTTGTTTTAGGGAAATGGAATACATCTGAAAAAAAGATAGTGGCATTAAAAATAGAAAAAAGTGTTGAAGTAATTGAATCATTTGCTAGCATAGGATTATCAAGGACCATGACCATGGCAAATGCACTTGAGATTGTAGCTTAATTAAAAAATATTTGTATGAGTATATTTTGTATTGGACGAAACTATGTTGCGCATGCACAAGAGTTAGGAAATGAAGTACCTACATCGCCTGTTATTTTTATGAAACCATCTGCTTCCTTATTAGCTGAAGGAAAAAATTTCGATATTCCTTCCTTCACCAATGATTTACATTATGAAGGTGAATTGGTTTTGCGTGTAAGTAAACAAGGAAAAAATTTAAAACATGTAAATGTACTAGACTATTGTGATGCGATTACAGTAGGCATTGATTTTACTGCAAGAGATTTACAAGCCAAACTAAAAGAAAAAGGATTGCCTTGGGAAAAAGCAAAAGCATTTGATGATGCTGCAATTATTGGGAGCTGGGTGCCTTTAACTTCTCAAATTATTGAAAACCCCATCCATTTTGTTTTGCGTAAAAATGGCGCAATAGTTCAGGATGGCGACTCGGCATTAATGATATTTTCATTAGCCACCATATTAGAAAGTATCACTGAATACTTTACTATATACCCAGGTGACTTAATATATACAGGCACACCAGTAGGGGTGGGCCCCACCAGCAAGGGGGATATACTTGAGGGCTATTTTGAAGTAAATCAAGTATTTAGCGTTAAAGTGAACCCGTAATTATCAAAATTTTTAACTAAATTTGCCACCCCTTAAAAGGGGTAATAACCATTCGGCGAGGTAGCTCAGTTGGTTAGAGCACAGGATTCATAACCCTGAGGTCCCGGGTTCAAATCCCGGTCTCGCTACATG
>SHWT01000047.1 GCA_009693715.1 Chitinophagaceae bacterium | reverse complement strand
ACTTTTATTAAAAAAATTAGTTAACTTTATTAACTAATTATGACTTCTACAAATCATATCATACTGGAAGAACAGGGTTTAAGGGATGGTTTACAAACATTACCTATTATCGTACCTCTTGATACCAAACTTCGATGGGTACAAAAATTAGCAAATGCAGGATTAAAGCGTATGCAGATAGCTAGTTTTGTAAACACGAAATTAATACCTCAAATGGCTGATGCCGAACAAATAATTAAGTCGTTACCTGATATGCCAGGAGTCATTATTAGCGGATTGGTTCTTAATATAAAAGGTGTGGAAAGGGCTACAGCCGCTGGTATAAAACATTTTGCTATTTCAGTTTCAGCCAGTGACACGCACAGTAAAAAAAATACAAATAAAAGCTTGAGTGAAGCAAAAAATGAATTAAAAGAAATGTTATCTATCGCTTCAAAAAAAGGCAATACAGTTCGGGGTGGAATACAATGTGCTTTCGGTTGCCGCTATGAAGGAAAAATAAATGAAGCGGTTATATATGATCTAGTAAAATTTTATTTGGATTGTGGGGTTCAAGAATTAGCCCTCGCTGATTCCACTGGAATGGCAAATCCCCTTCAAATAAAGAGTATAATGGAAGAAGTCTTTGCATTGTGTGGCAAAACACCGGTCGCACTGCATTTGCATAATACAGAAAATAAGGGGTATGCTAATTTGTGTGCTGCCGTTGAAGTAGGCATAAGGCAGTTTGATACTGCTTTCGGTGGTCTGGGGGGCTGCCCTTTTATTAAAGGTGCCACAGGCAATATTGCTACCGAGGACTCGGTGCATATGTTGCATCAAATGGGATATGAAACTGGCGTTGATATAAATAAAGTAAGTGAAGTTAGCAAGGAAATGGAGCAATTGCTTGGAGAAAAATTACCAGGGTTAATGTATAAACAATCAAATCTACTTGTGCTTTAAGCCTTGATAAAAAAATTACTACAAAATGGGGCTAACCATAACAGAAAAAATACTTTCAAAGCATGCGGGACGCGAAGTAAAAGCGGGGGAACTTTGCATTGTTTCTGTTGATGGATGTATGGCAACTGATACTACAGCACCACTTGCTATCAAATCTTTTAAAGAAATGGGCGGGGTGTCGCTTCATGATAAAAATAAATTTCACCTTATTATTGATCATGCTGCTCCAGCACCAAATGAACGGATTGCCAATTTACACCAATTAATGAGAGAGTTTGCTGATGAGCAGGGCGCTAATTTGTTTGATATTGGAAGTGGTATTTGTCATCAGGTAATGGTGGATAATCGAAAAGTAAAACCGGGGGATGTATTTATTGGTGCCGATAGTCACACTCCTACATGTGGGGCTCTAAATGCTTTTGCCTGTGGCGTGGGTTCTACTGATTTAGCTGCTATTATGCTCACAGGAAAAATTTGGTTGAAAGTGCCACATACCATTAAAGTAAAACTTAATGGTACGCTGCCAATGAATGTTTCAGGTAAAGACTTGGCTTTATTTGTTTGTAAACATCTTACCATTAGTGGAGCTACCTATCAGGCCGTGGAATACGATGGAAGCGCTGTGCAACAACTCAACTTATCACAGCGCATGGCTCTGTGTAATATGAGCGCAGAGCTAGGTGCTAAAACAGGATTAGTAAATCCGATAGGATTAAAATTGCCATACTCATTTTCGCCAGTATTTGCTGATGAGAAAGCGACCTATAGTAAAATAATTGACTTGAATGTGGGTAATCTAAAGCCGCAACTAGCCATTCCTGATTCACCTGATGATGTACATGAAGTTATGCAATTCAATGGCACAAAAATTACGTATGCTTTTCTTGGTTCATGTACCAATGGACGTTTAGATGATTTAAAAACGGCAGCAAAAATTTTAAAAGGTAAGCATATTGCAAAAGGTGTAAGATTGATCATAGCACCAGCAAGTAGGCAAGTATTAATGGATGCACTAGCTGATGGCACCATCCAAACTTTGATTGCAGCTGGAGGGACCATTATTAATAGTGGGTGTGGCCCTTGTGTTGGAACCCATGAAGGTGTTCCTGGTGATGGAGAAGTAGTAATAAGCTCAGCCAATAGAAATTTTAAAGGAAGAATGGGTAACCCTAACGCAAAAATCTACTTGGGAAGCCCAGAAACAGTAGCTATGAGTGCTTTATATGGTTGTATTACTGCTCCCTAAATCTACTTTAAGCGCAATAGGTGTATAAAATAAATATTTTATGATGAATTAAAATTAAATATACCAAAGTATATTAGATAGGAGCAAACAAGCGGGATTTAAATAATTCGAAAAAATAGTATGAAGGAAATAAAAGAAAATATAATTTCAGCTAAAGCGGTTAATCTTTTAATTGTGGTATCTGCGCTGGGTTTTTTTGTTGATATTTACGATATTATGACCCTTGGTGCTGTTGGAGAAGTGAGCTTAAAAGCAATTGGTATTATTGACAAAGCGGAGATGGAAAAAAATATTACATTTTTACTAAACTTACAAATGTTGGGTATGCTTATCGGTGGTTTCATTTGGGGAATCATAGGGGATAAATATGGTAGGCTTAGTGTATTATTTGGAAGTATAACAATTTATACCATTTTTACATTTCTCAATGCGTTTGTACACGATACAACTCAATACAGCATTTGTCGTTTTTTTGGAGGTATCGGCCTTGCTGGAGAATTGGGGGCAGGTATTACATTGGTGAGTGAACAAATGAAAAAAGAAAAAAGAGGAATGGGGCCAGCTATCATAGCAGGATTTGGTGTACTCGGCGCTATTGCTGCGGTACTCGTTAGTAAATGGTTTGATTGGCGAACTGTGTATATTTTTGGAGCTGTATTAGGATTTTTATTATTACTTTTTCGCTTTGGTGTAGTAGAATCTGGTATGTATACTAAAGCAAAAGGAATAAATGTAGTGAGAGGAAGTTTTGGTATTATACTTCGCAATAAAAAAAATATTAAAAAATTTATTTGTATTTTACTAGTAGGGATACCTGGGTGGTATGCAAATGGTGTATTAATACAACTTACTCCATATATCGCCGATTCGTTTGGAATGTTCCCTATACCTTCAAAAGGAATAGTAATTATTTATTTTTTTATTTCATTAGCAGTCGGAGACATACTAGGGGGCTTTATTAGTCAATGGTTGAATAGCCGTAAAAAATCAATTTACTTATTTTTATATTTTAATTTATTGATGTTGATATTGTATTTCACAGTTGCCAAAACATCGGTACAACTTTATTACATCATTTTTGCAGGCTTAGGTTTGAGTGTTGGTTTTGCGATTCAGTTATTTACTTTAGCAGCAGAAAATTTTGGTACCAATATCCGTACATTAGTAACTTCCAGTAGTATGAACTTAGTGCGTGCATGGGTAATTCCCTGCACATTATTATATAGTTGGCTGAATAATGACCTTGGGATAATTAAGTGGCAGAGTGCTGCTATTGTTGGTTTTACTGCTACCATCATAGCTTTATTTGCCATGACCCAACTAGATGAAACAATCAATAATGATCTTGAATTTGTAAACGAGTAAATATGATTTACGGGAGCACTCATATATATGGTGACAATATAGATACTGACCGCATCATCGCTGGGAAGTATACCAAAACACTCGATATATCATCATTAGCGACGCATGTAATGGAAGATCTTGATCCTATTTTTCATAAAAAATTTGTGAAAGGGGATATCATTGTTGCTGGTGATAATTTTGGCTGCGGTTCTTCAAGAGAGCAGGCCCCAATGGCATTAAAGGCAGTTGGGGTAAGTTGTGTGATTTCAAAATTTTTTGCAAGGATATTTTTTCGTAATGCCATTAATATTGGACTACCTGTTTTAGAAATACCAGATCATGACATTCAAGAAGGGGATGTGTTAGAAATTTATTTTGAACAAGGGAAAGTTTTTAATAAAACAAAATCAAAAACCTATAATGCAACCCAGCTATCGGGGGTTATGATGAATATTGTAAAAGAAGGTGGATTAGTCAACTATTTAAAAAAATATAAAACATATCAAATATAAATTATCAAGAAGTGAAAAATAAGTACACGCTATATCATATCTTGTAAATTGTAATACCCTAATAAACATGAGCCTGCCATTACAAGATATTAAAGTTTTAGAATTCACCCACGCCGTAATGGGTCCCACTACTGGTTTGTTATTGGCAGACATGGGTGCAGAAGTCATACATATTGAACCAACGAATGGAGATGAAACAAGAAGACTAAAAGGATTTGGAGCTGGATATTTTGCTTTTTTTAGTCGAAATAAAAAAAGTTTAGCTATTGATATAAAAAATAAAGAAGGAAAAAAAATTATTTACAAATTAGTGAAACAAGCAGATGTGGTAGTAGAAAATTTTGCACCAGGTACAATGGAAAGATTAGGATTTGGTTATCATGCTCTTTTTGCTCACAATCCAAGATTAATTTATTGTTCTCTCAAAGGTTTTCTTCCAGGGCCTTATGAAAATCGCCATGCCATGGATGAGGTAGTACAAATGATGGGGGGGTTAGCATTTATGACAGGCCGTCCAGGTGATCCGTTAAGGGCAGGCACCTCCATCATTGATATTACGGGGGGTATGTTTGGTTTTAATGGGATTCTGCTAGCTTTGTTTGAAAGAGAAAAAACAGGAAATGGTAAAGAAATAAAAGCAAGTTTATTTGAAACCACCGCATTTCTGATGGGGCAGCATATGGCCTATGGAGCTATAACTCAGTTACCTGTTCCACCCATGCCGGCAAGGGTAAGCGCATGGAGCGTTTATCGTATTTTTAATACTAAAGATAAAGAAAAGGTTTTTATAGGTATTATTAGCGAGAAGCATTGGCTGCGATTCTGCCAAGTGTTTGGATGGATTGATTGGCTCAAGGATGAACGGCTACAAATAAATAATTTACGAATTGAAAATAGGCAATGGTTTTTACCTGAATTAGAAAAAAGGATGGCTACGTTGAATAAAGCTAAAATTATTGCTTGTTGTGAAGAAGCCACCATCCCTTTTGCTCCTATTGCTAACCCAGAAGATTTATTTGAAGATGTACAGCTAAATTCCAATAATAGCTTACTAGAAACCATATTACCAAATGGTAGGATTACTAAATTACCTAATACTCCATTACTTTATGGTAACGAGAAAGCTATTTTGAAACTCAATCCTCCAAAAATTGGAGAGCATACAATTGAAATTTTATCTCACCTTGGAATGAGCGCGCTTGAAATAAATCTTTTAAAAGAAAAAAATATTATAACCACATCATAAAGAATTACTTATGTATGATTTAATCATCAAAAATGTAAATATTGTCCGACCTAAGCAGCAAGGTATATTTAAAGCTGATATTGCAATTAGCAATCAAAAAATTATAAATGTGGCTGTAGATATACCAATTATAGAAGGAAAAAAAATTTATGATGGGAAAAATCAGTTGGCTTTTCCTGGTTTGATAGATGCACACATGCATACCGGTATCTATAATGCATTGGCAGAAGACGCAGTAAGTGAAAGTAAAGCGGCAGCCATGGGAGGTGTTACTACTTCATTAAACTATATACGCACTGGAAAATATTATTTAAATAAAAGTGGACCTTATGCTACATTTTTTCCTGAGGTATTAGAAATAAGCAAAGAAAGATTTTTTGTTGACTATGCTTATCATATTGCGCCTATACAATATAGCCATATTGATGAAATTGAAATGCTAATAGAAAAGTATGGTGTGACTTCTTTCAAAATATTCATGTTTTATGGAAGCTATGGTTTGCATGGGACTAGTAATACGCAAAAAGATTTTTTAATGACACCCGATGGAGAATACTACGATTATGCTCATTTTGAATTCATAATGCGGGGGATAAAAAAAGCTATGGAGCGTTTTCCTGAAAAAGCAGAAAGTATTAATCTTGGATTGCATTGCGAAACAGCTGAAATCATGAGGGCGTATACTCAAATTGTACAAAAAGAAGGAAAGCTAAAAGGATTACGGGCGTATAGTGCTGCTCGCCCCCCACATAGCGAAGGGCTGGCTATTTTTATTGCTTCCTATTTAGCCAACGAAACTAATTGTGCTAATATCAATTTACTACACTTAACTTCAGCAAAAGCAGTGGATGCTGCAATGATGATGCAAAAAGTTTTCCCTCATATTAATTTTAAACGAGAAGTAACATTGGCGCATCTATTACTTGATTATGATGCTGTATGTGGGATTCATGCAAAGGTAAACCCTCCTATTAGAAGCAGGGAGGATGTGGAATATCTTTGGGAACATTTACATTCCGGCAATATTGATTGGGTTTGCAGCGATCATGCCTGTTGCAAAGCAGAATTTAAAACCGATGCACATGAAAAGGATAATGTATGGCTAGCTAAAAGTGGTTTTGGCGGTACTGAGTTACTACTATCTGGATTATATACTGAAGGTAAAAAGAGAGGCCTTTCTTTAAACCGTATGGCTGAATTATTAAGCTGGAATCCTGCGCAGCGTTTTGGATTAAAAAGTAAAGGTGATATTGCCAAAGGGTATGATGCAGATATTGTGCTTATGAACCCCGATGAAAATTTTGTAGTGAACACCGCTGATTCATCCAGCACGCAAGGGTATAGTGTATTTGAAGGCTTTGCCTTCAGTGGTCGAGTAAAAACAACATTTTTAAGAGGGAATTTAATTTATGAAAACGGGAATGTAGTAGGTGAAGCAAAAGGGTCTTATCTTTACAGACCGTATTAAAAAATAAATTGTTCAGACTTTTCTAACTAATCTAATTATGATCAAAAAAAATCAGAATGCCTCACTAATTTTTCATATTATCCGATTTTCGGTAAGACTTCGCAAGAATGGAGATTCAATAACGCAAAAATATGGAATCACTGCACAACAATGGCTTATCCTTTTGTTACTGTCCAAAGATCCAAATATCATTTATTTACAAGAAAATCCTCAGGATAAGCCTATGTTAGCAAAAGAATTAGCCACTGCTATGGATGTAAGCAGGGCCAATATCACTAATCTGCTTAATCTACTCCTAAGAAAAAAATTAATTAGGCAAATAGCGGATGTAGATGATAAAAGAAGAAAACGCCTGACACTCACCGAAAAAGGAAAAATTATCATTATTAAATTAGAGACCGAGCGTTACAAAAGAAATCAGCGACTTTTTGAAAATTACTCTAAAATTGAAAAGGAGGAATTTATTAATTTTATTAAAAATGGTCTTGCAGTGATAAAGTACGATCTAGGGGGATAATTATTTAAATAGGCCAGAGACTGCAATAAAATTTATTTTCTATCGTAGATTATTGGAGTATTATAAGTAGTAACTCTTTGGCCATTTTTTTCCAAAAGCTCCATTACAATTAATTTATTTTTACTCAGTGTTTCAATAAGGGTAAATTTTATCCCATTCCCTAAATCGTTGGGGCTATTTGTAGAAAAAGTCCCTTCTTTTTTATTGTATATATAAGTGGCTCCTTTAAATGTTGGCGAAGGTGTCAATTCTGCATACTTGAATCTTAGGTGTATATTACTATTGGTAATGTCTTCCTTTTTTACCTCGCTTGGAAACTGATAAACACGTAATAAAACAGTTTCATTTTCTCCTTGCTGAAAGTTAAAAAGGTAGGGTTTTATTTCAAGTGGCTTAATAGGATATTTGTAGTAGCTTTCTTCGATTAACCAAAAATTATCTCCCCTCTTTGTTTTCGGTAAGCCTTCAATTTTATCGTTAGCAATCCTATTTACATGTTTTGCGTATGGATGAATTTGGTTACCGTTGGCAACTTCATCGTCTACTTGTTTACTATTATCAAAGTCGCCGGTTATGACTTCCTTAAAAATAGCTAGGATTTCGGTCTTATCGATTTTTTTTATACTGCTGCATCCAGAGACTAAACATATTAAAAATATCAAAAAATAAATTCGCATATATAAAAATTAAATTGTTGGGAATAAGCCACTCCATTTTTTAAATCTAATCAATTTTTTCATATCAGGTTTTATACCACCAAGGGCTGTTAATATTTTCAGTTTTAATGATATATACTTTTTGTCTCATAAACCTTTTGATAGCGGATGGACCCATCCTCGAACCCCCAATACCACTTAATTTAAATGAATTTTTCTCTCCTTCATGCATAACCGCTGTTAACGCACAATCGTTGATACTGATAGCTCCAGTTTCAATCCGACTTCCAACTTGTATTGCCTCTTCATCTGTTTTAGCAAATACAGCAGCTCCTAATCCATAGATACATTCGTTTGCTAAAGTAATAGCTTCTTCCTTTGTTTTGAATTTCATGATTGGAATCAATGGGCCGAATGTTTCTTCCGTCATCAACTTCATCTGGTGATTAACATTGGTAAGGATAGTTGGGAGGCAATAAAACCCTCCGTTTATTTCTTGACATTGCTTATCGCCGTATTTAATTATTGCCCCTTTTTCTATAGCATCTTTTAAATGGGCGTTAATAATATGTGCCTGTTTTGCAAATATGATTGGCCCAATTTGCCCTTCATCTATATCGCCTGCATTCAATCTTAATGCAGCTGCTTTTGCAATAATAAGTTGAATGAAAGCATCATAAATATTTTCCTGTACATATACTCTTTCAATACTCAAACAACTTTGCCCAGCATTTACAGTACTGCCCCAGAGAATAGAAGAGGTAGCTAGTTCAATGTTTGCACCTTCCATAATAATAGCAGGATCCTTACCCCCCAACTCCAAAAATATAGGAATCATTCTTTTACTAGCGGCTTCATATACTTTTTTACCAGTAGCCGAACTGCCGGTGAAACAAATCAAATCACAATTATTAACTATTGCGGAGCCAACAGCACTGTTTCCTTCAATATATGCAAACACTTTTGCAAGTTGAGGAACCTCTTGAATTGTTTGTTGTATTACTTTTATAAACCTAGGCGTTACTTCGCTAGGTTTTATAATTACAGCACAACCAGCCAACAATGCAGGGATGCTGTCAATCAAGGAAAGCAGTAAAGGAAAATTCCATGGGGAAATAACACCAACAAGTTTAAAGGCAATCCATTCTTGCTGCAAATGAATAAAGGGTATAGTAGTATTTTTTCGTGCTGCTGGTTGAAATAATTCCTTTGCTATAATGCACCATCTGTCAATAGAGGAAGCTACCAAATCTACTTCAAGTAAAGTTTCTGACTTTCGCCCTGTATCAATACACAGTGTCTCTATTAATGCTGGTTTATATTTTTCAATAGTATTTTTCCATTGTTGTAAAACTTTAATTCTTTTTGTTACTTCGCTCTTAGCCCAATGCTGCTGCTCTTTTCGCAAAGAAGCACAAGACTTTTGTACCTGATCAACAGATAAATTTACTATTTCATAATCGCATTTCCCAGTGCGGGGATTTCTGATATTCATACAGTAACTCCGAGATTTACATTAAAAGTGTGATCTTTACTAATATTTGCTAATTTAAACTATTTTACCGTAACCACCTCCGCCAGGTAACTCCATCACCAACGCTTCGCCAGGCATTAATTTGTCGTGACCTTTGGGAGGTGTAATTTTCTTTTTCCCATTTGCCATTCTTATAAATAAATATCCTTTACGGCCTGGTTTACCTCCAAACAATCCGTAGGCTTGGTTATTTATTTTCTCCGAGACATTAGAAATTTGGATGGGGGATTTACTAATATTTTTATATATAAATCGTTGCCCTTCGCCACCTTTGAATTTCCCTAAACCACCGCTTCCTTTAATTAATGATTTTTCCATTACCAAAACTGGTGCGTCATTTTCAAATACTTCAATTGGTACATTTGCAACATTTGTTGGATAACATAATGTTGGTTCACCATGTAATCCTTTTCTACCCCCATACCCCCCTGCCAAAAATAAATATTCTACAAACTCACTACCATCTTCTCTTTTACCACTTAGTACCATCACCCACACAGCAGCACCACAGTCTGCCTGCACTTTTGATGGTACTGCTTGACTCAACGCCTTCATGATAGGGCCATGTAATAAATTACCCGTAACATTTCTTGCGCCTAGTGGCGAAGGTTTTTTTGCATTAAGCACAGAACCTTCGGGAGCATATACATGAATAGGGCGAAAACTTCCTTCGTTATTTGGGACTTCTGGACTAAATACACATTTAATAGGGTAGGCAGTGTATGCAAAAACATAATTCATCACCGCATTAATAGCCAAGCTGTGTGCAGATGACGATCCGTTATAATCAACAAATATTTCATCTTCTTTAATGGTAATAGCGCATTTAAATATAACAGGTTCTTTTCTGCCATCTCCATCACCGCGGTATGCAGCTTTATAAGTGCCATTAGGCGCTGATTTAATGGCAGCCCGCATAGCTTTTTCTGAAGCGTCAATAATTTGTCTTCCAAGTGTATCAATTTCAAGTAATCCATTTTCATTCATCATGCAGTTTAGCGAACGTATGCCTTGATCATTAGCCGCCACTTGTGCTAATATATCTCCAATAGTTTGGAAGGAAGCGCGAACATTTGTTTCAATTATAGTAAAAATAGTTTCATTTTTGATACCAGAGCTATATAGTTTAACAGGTGGAATATATAATCCTTCTTCATAAAAATCTTTTGCATTGGCACCCCAAAGTGTTCCACCAATATCTGGTGAATGTGCAATGCAACCGATAAAACCAATGAGCTGATTGTTTTTAAAAATTGGCGATACAATGCCAATATCCGGTTTATGCCCAGCACAAAGCCAAGGATCATTGGTAATCACCACATCTCCATCATTCCATGTATTAAGTGGGTAATAATCCTTGATTAATGCTTTTACTAAAAATGGTAAAACGCCTAAAAAAGATGGAACGCTCACACTACTTTGTGCCATTGATTCCCCACTGGTATTCATCAACACTACTGCAAAATCAGCGCTTTCTCTAGTAACAGAAGAAAACGCAGTTCGTTGTAAAGTGGTCCCTGCTTCATCAACAATTGAAATCAATCTTGACCAAAGTACAGATAATTCTATCGCATCAAATTTTTTCATCTTATATCAAATCAATTATAATATTTTTAAATGTATCCATCATTACTTTACAATTTTCCCCAACTACAATTGTACTTTCAAACTCCTCAATAATACAAGGGCCGTTTATTTTTTTATTCCCTTTAAGTGCATATCGGTTGTAAACAGGGGTATCCCTATAACTATTATTAAAATAAACTTTACGTGTTCCTTTCAATGCCTTCTTATGTTTTGCTAAAACCACTTGTCTTGGAATTAACTCAGGGGACGGACCACTTACCAAAACTCGCCATGTTACAGATTCAATTGGAATATTATCAATACTTCTTCCGAATCTCAATTTGTATTCTTTTACAAAAATTTGTTCGATTTCTATAACAGATTTTTCACTAAGTTTTTTTAAAGGAATATCAATAGTTATTTCATGTCCTTGACCGCTATAACGCATATCAGAAGTAATGTGAACTACTCCCTCTTTTTTTTGAATACCTGCTTTCTTTAAAAAAGTAAATCCTTTTTCTTTCATCATATGAATCATAGTATTCAATTTATTCCAGTTCATCTTATTAATGTTGCATACATAACTAGTAATTTCTTCAATAGCAATAGGGCTTAACAAAAATCCCAAGGCACTTAACACACCAGCGCCACTAGGAATAATTAATTGTGGTGCATTCATTAGGCTTGCAACATTAAATGCATGCAAGGGACCAGCACCACCAAAAGCAAGCATTGAAAAAAACCGTGGGTCTAACCCTTTTTCTATAATGTGAACTCTAGCGGCATTGGCCATATTTTCATTTACAATTCGGTGAATGCCCCAAGCGGCTTGCTCAACGCTAATATTCATTGGCTGTGCTATTTTTTTCTTTATCGCTTCAATTGCTAAATCTTTGCGCAGCTTCATGGTACCGCCTAGGAAATAGTCTTCATTTAAATATCCTAATATTAAATCTGCATCTGTAACAGTAGGATTTTCACCACCTCGATTGTAACAAGCAGGGCCGGGCGTTGAGGATGCACTTTCGGGTCCCACTTGAAGTAATCCTAATGCATTCAAATACGCAATACTTCCGCCCCCAGCGCCGATTTCAATCATATCAATTACTGGAATACGCACTGGTAAGCCACTTCCTTTCTTGAATCTTTTTTCTCTTGCTGCCTCAAAATGATTGGTAATCTGTGGTTGTAAATTTCTTATTATGGAAGCTTTAGCAGTAGTGCCACCCATATCAAAAGTCAGTAAATTTCTTTTATCAATTAATTTACCAAAATATACGCCAGCCATTGTGCCACCAGCCGGACCACTTTCTAATAATTGTATGGGTGTTTTTCTTGCACCTTCAATAGTAGTTAACCTACCCGCACTGTTCATAATATGAATTATTCCCTCAAACCCCAATATATTAAGTTTTACTTTCAATTTTTTTAAGTATTGGTCTGCGAGTGGTTGGACATAAGCATTCATCACTGTCGCCGATGCACGCTCATACTCTCTTATTTCAGGCATTACTTCACTGCTCAAAGAATAATTAAGATGTGGAAATTTTTTTGCAATTAATTTCCCAATTTTTTTTTCGTGATCTGCATTAGCATAACTATGTAATAAACAAACCGCTACACTCTTCACACCTTCTTTATCCAATTGCTTTATTATTTTTTCGGCTTCGAGTTCATTCAACTTAACAAGTATTTCTCCGTTTTTATTTATTCTTTCAGTCAAGCCCTTCCTTAATTTTTTCGGCACCAATGGTTTTGGCATGGTAATGAAAATATCATATATATCATAACGCATCTCGCGTCCAATCTCTAGCACATCTTCAAACCCTTGAGTAGTAAGTAATGCTGTTTTTGCTCCCTTTCGCTCAATCACTGCATTAGTAATCAATGTGGTGCCATGCACTAATGTATTTACTTCAATTAGCCTTCTACCATATTGCTGAAAAAGTTCTTTTACACCATTTATAATACCTAGTGTTGGATCAGGATAAGTGGTTAAGGATTTACCGAAATAGAGAAAGCTATTACTCTCATCAAGCAGTACTATATCTGTAAATGTTCCTCCTATGTCAATTCCTAATTTCATGATTATATCTTATCCTGTATTATTAATATTAAATTATTTTGCTCTAGCCTTTTGTGAAATTTGTCAAAATAAACTCCGTTCCAAGCCTTAATGATATTCCTCTCCACCACTAACATTCATTGCTTCCCCTGTTACATATTTAGCTTCATCACTACATAAAAAAGCAACTGCTTTCGCAATGTCTTCTACCAATCCAGTTCTTCCTAATGGATTTTTATCAATAATCGATTTTAAATAAGTATCATAATCTAAGCCAAGTTTTTCACTGAAAAATTTATTTTGCCATTCCCCTAAATCTGTAGTGATATGATTGGGACAAACTGCATTAACCCTAATTTTAAATTTACCTAATTCAACTGCATTGCTTCGTGTTAGACCAATTAAGCCGTGCTTGCTTGCTGTGTATGCAGCAGCATAAGGGAAACCGCTTTTAGCTGCTTGCGAAGCAATGTTGACAATGTTTCCCCCCATTATTTGTTTTTGCATTTGGATAGCAGCATGTTTACTGCAAAGGAATGCCCCTTTTAAGTTAACTGCGAGCACGGTATCCCAACTATTTTCTTTGAATGTTGTAAACGGCTCCATGATATAGCCAACACCTGCGTTATTTACAAGTATATCAGTTGTTCCAAATGCCTCCACTGCTTTGGCAATTAGATTAGCACAGTCTGCTTCACTTCGCACATCACAATGAACAGACATAGCTTGTACTCCTTTTAATTGGCACATTTCAACTATTTCATTCATCTCGTCGATAGCCCCAATATGTTCGGCAGCAAATTGTTCTCCTATAGCATTAACAATATCACTTATAACTATATTACAACCTTCATTTGCAAGTCGCATCGCTATGGCTTTACCAATTCCGTTGTGGCGACCACTTCCAGTAACTATGGCTGTTTTCCCGTTTAAGTTATACATATTAAATAGCATTGGCTTCAATGAATAATGGATTGTCTGCAAACTCATTAAACACTTTTGCACCCGCCTGAACAGATTCGTTTGATAGGTCAGCAAAAAAAACTTTCATATCTATTATTTCAATAAGTTCACAATATTGATAAGGTGAAGCCGTTTCAGTTCCTAATAAATTATTCATTTTTAAAACACGAAAATCGGCAACACTATTTAATGATTTAACAGTAATAATATCTTTTTCCTTTGCCCATGCTTCATACTGCGATATAGAGGCACCTGGTTTTAAATTAAAAAGTACAACAATTGTTGGCATAATTTTATTAATTTAGGTTTTAAATAAAAAGGTTACTGTGCTCTATCTTGCATAAAATTTTTTGCACTAGGTGTAATCAACCCCTGTACACTATTAAGCATGAGGGATACTCCTTTTTTTGTTAATTCTTTAGCCTGTTCTGAATTTGCTGCCACTGTCCCGAAAAATTTTCCTGCATCAGTAACTATTGTAATGGCTTTATCTATGGCTATATTCACTTCATCATGCATGGGCCCATCAGTAAATCCCATACTCAATGCTAAATCTCTAGGGCCTAAAATAAAACCATCTATGCCCTCCAAATTTACCATTTCACTTAAATTATTCAAGCATTCTACTGTTTCAATCATGGGGAATACCAAAGTTTGCTCATTGGAAAATTTTAAATATTCAGCTTGTGATAATTTTCCTGCCATATATGCTGCACTACGAACAGGTCCAAGGCCACGATTGCCTTGCGGATAATATTTTACGGCCTGCACTAGTTTTTTAGCATCATCAATATTATTTGTACCTGGCATCATCACCCCCATAATACCTGCATCAAAATATTGTAAAATTAATTTTTCATCTAAAGAATTTATTCTTGCTAATGGAGTAATACCGAAATTTTCGCAAGCTCTAATTAGATGAGTGGCTTCCGTCAATGTTAAAGGGCCATGTTCTGCATCCATAATATAAAAATCAAACCCACAAAGTCCAATGTATTCACAAATAATGGGATCTATTGTAGGCGAAATAATTCCATAGGTCACTTTTTTTGCTAGTAATCTTTCTTTTAAAATATTTTCTCTCATTAGTGAAAATTAATGTAAATCTTTGATTGAACCATCTGTTATTTTCTTTCTAATGAAATTCATCAGACCCCCCTCGGCCGAAACTTCTGCAACAAAAGGAGCAACAGGTACACTTTCAAACTGTGTACCTTTGGTAATATTTTTTATGATGCCTGTTGAGGAGTCATATTCCAATTCATCTCCAGTCTCACATCCCAAATTCATATCTCGTGCAGTAATAAAGGGCATTCCATAATTAATAGCATTACGAAACTGTAATCTTGCAAAGGAAGTTGCAAAAACCGCTTTAATATTGGCTCCCATTAAACCTGTAATACAATGTTCAATACTTTTCCCCCCTCCGGCAAAATTATGCCCAGCTACAATAAAGCTATACCCTTTATTTTTAAAACCATTTTCTTGGTTAAATTCTTCAGCAATGCCAGCCATTACCCATTTACAGTTTTCTTTGGGGTCGATGGGGGAGGTCCAGAATTTTTGAATAATCATATCAAAACTCATCACATAGTTTTTTGCCACCCAACATTTCCCTTTTTCAATTGCCATACTTATATATTAAATTAATTAATTTCAGAAACCGCTCTCTCGGCGCTTTCCGCAGCGCCTTCCATTCCTCGATGTTCCTCAGCAGTATGCTCTCCTGCAAAGTGAAAATTAGATATTGGTTCTGCTACTAAAGTTACATA
>SHWT01000046.1 GCA_009693715.1 Chitinophagaceae bacterium | reverse complement strand
ATTGAAAACTGGATTTTGTGGATAATTGGAGATATAATTTCCATTCCACTTTATTTTTTTAAAGGATATACATTTACAAGCATACAATATATTGTATTCACAATAATTGCCTTTTACGGATATTTAGAATGGAAGAAAACCTTAAACAAATCCAGAATACTGGAAACGACATACTAAAAATTGCAATTTACGGACCTGAAAGTACAGGAAAAACTACATTAGCAAAGCAATTAGCCAGCCATTTCAAAACGGTTTGGGCACCTGAATTTGCAAGGGATTATTTGCAAGAAAAATGGAATACCAAACAAGAAGTTTGTGTTGCCGAAGATTTATTGCCCATTGCAATTGGTCAAATGCAACTCGAGAATGAAGCATTCCAAAAAGCAAATAAATATCTTTTTGCCGATACGTGCTTGATGATTACAAAAGTTTTTTCAGAAATTCATTATGGTTTTTGCGATGAGAAGTTAGATAAAGCTGCCCGAAAACACAAGTATGATTTATTTTTCCTCACCGATGTTGATGTGCCTTGGGAACAAGACGATTTGCGCGATGCGCCAAATGATAGAATCGCAACATTCGAGAAATTCAAACAAGCATTAATAGAGAATAACAAACCTTTTATAGTGCTTTCTGGAAATCCTGAAATGCGTTTGCAAAAAGCAATTGCTATAATTGAAGAACTTACAAAAGCCAAAGAACTAGGTTTTTCAGGGCACGATTACCTTCAGATTTTAGAAACAGAAATTCCATTACATTCTATTGAAAAGCAACTGAATATTTTCATAAATGGAATTGCAAAGGTAAATTTAGATCGCCCAGCGGTAATAAACGATGGAATTATTAAATTGACAAAAGAAGAATTCCAAAAATATTCTGATTATTTTGACACCAAAAAAGACAAATTAAAACTAAAGAAATTCGTCCCAGCATCTGGTGCGGCAAGTAGAATGTTCAAATTTTTGAACGAATTTTTGAACGAATTTGATATTAAAAACGAAACCATAAATGGGTATATCAATAGAAAAAAGGCTAACAATATAGCGGTTTTTTTAGCTGGAATAGAGAAATTTCCATTCTTTAATACAATTGAAAAAAAACTTAAAGAAGTTTATTCTGATTTTGATTCTTGGCCTAAAGATCAAAAAAATTATCATTCCATAAAAATGATGTTAGATTTAGAATATTTTGACTTTGCTAATAAACCGAAAGGGATTTTACCATTCCACAATTATAAAAATCATATTGCAACTCCTATAGAAGAACATCTAATAGAAAGTGTTTTATATGCGAGTTCTAATGCTAGTTCCAACTTGCATTTTACGGTTTCAGAAATCCACAAAGTTCAATTTGAAAAAATATTAAATCAAGTAAAAAGTAAAATTGAAAGTGAAAATAATACAACAATCGCAATAAATTTTTCGCATCAAAAAAGAGCTACAGATATTATCGCAGTTGACTTAAATAATATTCCTTTTCGTGATAGTAAAGGCAAATTGGTTTTTAGACCTGGCGGTCACGGCGCTTTAATTGAAAATCTAAATTCTTTGGATGCCGATATTGTTTTCATAAAAAATATCGATAATGTTATTCAAAATGAATCCGAAGCAATAGCGTTATACAAAAAAGCATTGGCTGGAATTTTGATTGAATTACAACGAAAAATAGCAAGTTATTTATCTAAACTGGATAAAATTTCTGAGGAGGAGATTGACGAAATCGAAATTTTCTTAGATAAAAAGTTAAACAACAAAGTAATTTCTGATTTTTCTAAATATACCTTAGAATATAAGATTATATATTTGAAAGAAGTCTTGAACCGACCAATTCGAGTTTGTGGAATGGTGAAAAATGAAGGTGAACCTGGTGGCGGTCCTTTTTGGGTATATGATTTAAAAGGAAATGCTACTTTGCAAATCGTGGAAACGTTACAAATTGATTTAACCAATGAAAATCAGGCTTTAATTGCATCAAATGCAACCCATTTTAATCCAGTAGATTTGGTTTGCGCGATTAAGGATTATGAAGGTTCAAAATTTGATTTAAGAGATTATATTGATGTAAATAGTGGCTTCATCGTTCATAAAAATAAAGAAGGAAAACCCCTAAAAGGATACGAATTACCGGGATTATGGAACGGTGCAATGGCCAATTGGATTACTATTTTTGTTGAAGTCCCATTAATCACTTTCAATCCTGTGAAAACCGTAAATGACTTATTAAAATCTGCGCACCAGCAAAAATAACGCAATTAAAGCAAATTGCAATTATGGAGAAAGACAAATTAATTACCGAATTGCAATACAAAGCGGTCAGAAGTAGTGGTGCTGGTGGACAAAATGTAAACAAAGTTTCTTCGAAAGTAGTGCTTTCATTTGATGTAAAAAATTCAAAAGGTTTATCGGAGGATGAAAAAAATCTTTTAGAAATGAATTTGGCTTCCCGACTCACAATCGATCAAATCTTGATTTTGAATTGTGATGAAGACAGAAGACAACTCAAAAATAAAGAAATTGTCACGAAACGATTTTTGTCCATTGTTGAACAAGGATTGCATATTCCAAAAATTAGAAAGTCAACAAAAATCTCAAAATCGGTGATTAGAAAACGGATTAAAGATAAAAAAAATCTATCAGATATTAAGAAAAACAGGAAAAGACCAGAATTTTAATTTTTTTTGAAATTTATAATTCATAATTCACAATTTATAATTAATTTTGTACTGTCTCAAAGGGGTGCTCTAAATAACGAGCTGAGATTATACCCAAAGAACCTGGGCAGGTAATGCTGCCAAGGGAAAAAATGACAAAAAAGTAGTGTGCAAACTATCTATTTGTCATAGGAACAATCAATTAATTTAACAAAAAGAATAATTTCCCCTTGTTATTCGTAAACAATTTACGAATGAAAAATGTTATTAAATTACAAACAAAAAGTACGAAACCTACAAATCTATTATCTCTTCGTCTCTTCTCTTTTATCTTTTTAAGCACTACCTATTTATCTTTTTCTCAGGAAATTAAAAAAGACACTACAAAAATCAATGAACTTGATGCTGTTTTGGTTTCAGCCATTCGCGTAGATTCAAAAACCCCAGTAACGTTTAGTAATTTGAACAAAAAAGAATTGAAATCTCGAAATTTAGGGCAAGATATTCCAATTTTAATGAATTATATGCCATCGGTTGTAACGACTTCTGACGCTGGAAATGGCATTGGTTACACAGGAATTCGTGTTCGAGGGAGCGATGCTACCCGAGTAAATATTACTATAAATGGAATTCCGTACAACGATTCTGAAAGCCAAGGAACGTATTGGGTGAATATGCCCGATTTTGCTTCGTCACTTGAAAGTATTCAATTGCAACGTGGTGTGGGAACTTCAACGAATGGCTCGGGAGCATTTGGCGCGAGCTTAAATATGCTAACTGATAATTATTCCAAAGTGAGTAACGGTGAAATTTCAAATTCAGCGGGTAGTTTTAATTCAAGAAAAAATACGGTAAAATTCAGCACAGGATTGATGAGTGCTGAAACAAGTTCAGCACAAGGTTTCGAAATTGCAGGTCGTTTGTCGGTTTTGAAATCTGACGGTTATGTGGACAGAGCAAGTTCTGACTTGAAGTCCTATTTTCTTCAAGGAACCTATGTAGGAAAAACAACCTTAATAAAAGCATTGGCTTTTGGTGGAAAAGAAAAAACCTACCAGTCTTGGAATGGAATTGACGGAGAAACGTTAAGCAATGACAGAACCTTTAATTCGGCAGGAATGTATACAGATGAATTTGGTAAAATTCGTTTCTATGATAATGAAACAGACAATTACCAACAAGATCATTATCAATTGCATTGGAATGAAAAATTCTCAGAAAAATGGAATACCAATTTAGCATTTCATTATACCAAAGGGAAAGGATATTATGAAAATTATAAAGAAAATGCAGATTTTACTGATTATGGTTTAGTACCCCTTACTTCTGAAGTTACAACAGATTTGATTCGTCAAAAATGGTTGGATAATGATTTTTACGGTACTACTTTTTCATCAAATTATAAAGATAAAAATTTGAATTTAATTATTGGCGGAGCTCTTAATAAATACAAAGGAAGCCATTTTGGAAAAGTAATTTGGGCTCGATTTGCTTCTCAAAGTGAATTAGAAGATCACTATTATGAAGATTTTGCTAGTAAAACAGACGGAAATGTATTTGCAAAAGCGAACTACCAACTAACGAAAAAAATAAGCCTTTATGGCGATTTGCAACTTAGAAACGTATGTTATAAAGCTAATAGTTTAGAAACAGGATTGGTAAATGACAGCTTCAATTTCTTTAATCCGAAAGCTGGTTTGAATTATGATTTGAATTCTAAAAACACCCTATATTTTTCTTTTGCTCGTGCTAATAGAGAACCAAACCGTGATGATTATTCAAATGGAACGCCAAAACCAGAGCAATTGAACGATTTTGAATTGGGTTGGAGATTGACTTCAGAAAAATCAAAATGGAATGTTACGGCTTATTATATGAAATATAAAAATCAGTTGGTTTTAACAGGTGCTTTGAGCGACGTTGGTGCACCATTACGAGAAAATGTTGGTGATAGCTTCAGGTTAGGTTTGGAAATTGATGCCACTTTGTATCTTTCTGAGAAATGGTTGGTAAGACCAAATATTGCTTTTTGTACTAATAAAAATCAAAAATATTATTTTCAAAAAGATGGAGTTTTGCAAGATTTCGGGAATACAAATATCGCTTTTTCGCCAAATTTTGTGGCGGGAAACTGTTTGACATTTGCGCCAAGCGAAAAATTGCAATTTAGCATTTTATCTAAATTTGTTGGTAAACAATTTATGGGAAATATAGGTTCTAAAACATCTGAATTAAATAGCTATTTTGTAAATGATTTGAATGTATCTTATGAAATCCTAACAAAAAAAGTGTTTAAATCTATATTATTTTCTGTTTTAGTGAATAATGTATTGGATTATAAATATGTTTCTAACGGCTATTATTTTACCTATGACGATACTTGGACTAGTCCAGGATCAACGACAACTATAGACGGTTCAGGATACTATCCTCAAGCAGGAATTAATTTCTTGGCTGGAATGACCTTAAAATTTTAAAATTTAAATCAGCTCATCTAAACCCTTGGAATTTTTTTTCAAGGGTTTTTAATTATAAATTCTGATAATTGTACCATTTGTTTCTACACGATACGGTTTCATTGGATATTCTTTCCCTGCACATTGCCCAGAAAACAGGTTGTATTCAGCATTGTCACAACTGCAAAACGCATTGATACCTCGAACAGACATCGTCGAACACGAACTCAACGCTTGATTTGGACACGCCGCATCATAAGCAACATACCCATTCCCATTATTGAAAACGATAACGCCACGAGCCCCTGCATTTGGTATATATTTGCCGTTGCTCACAAATTTCAAGCTATTATATGTTGGTAAATCGGTGTTTATTTCAACCGCAAAGCTATAATTCGGAATATTTGGATTGTGATTATTGAAGGTTCCGCCATCGCAATTCCACAGAATAGGCAATAAAAGTAGGAAAATATATTTTTTCATTTTTAAATTTTATCAAAAGAATAGTTGAAACAAATTTAATTTATTTAACTTTGAATTATATATGATTAACATTTTTTTTTGACTAAAAGAAATAACAACTATCTTTGTAAAAAGAAATCCCGTCCTGATGGGATTTTTTCTATTTTATATAAATGATGAAATTATGAGTGAAGTATCGTATTACACAGCAGTAGGATTAAAGAAATTAAGAGAAGAATTAGATTATTTGAAGAGCGTGATGCGTCCAAAAGCGTCTGCTGATATAGCAGAGGCAAGAGATAAAGGCGATTTATCAGAAAATGCTGAATATGACGCTGCAAAAGAAGCGCAAGGAATGTTGGAAATGCGAATTGCTAAATTGGAAGAGGTGCATTCTAACGCAAGATTAATAGATGAAACTCATTTAGATGTTTCAAAAGTATTGGTTTTGTCGAATGTAAAAATCAAAAATTTAACAAACGGAATGGAGATGAAATATACCTTGGTTGCAGAAAGTGAAGCTGATTTAAAAAAAGGTAAAATATCTGTAACATCCCCAATTGGCAGAGGTTTATTGGGAAAATCGGTGGGTGAAATAGCTGAAATTACTGTTCCAAATGGTGCTTTGAGATTCGAAATTTTAGAAATTTCGAGAGACTAAATAATTGAATCGTTTTGTTGTTAAATCGTTTAAACATTTTTACAACTAACCAATTTAACAGTTAAACAATTAAACATTTCTTCTATGTCAAGTATTTTTACAAAAATCGTAAACGGAGAAATTCCTTGTTATAAAATCGCAGAAGATGAGAATTTTCTTACTTTTTTGGATGTAAATCCAAATGCTATTGGTCACACATTATGCATTCCAAAACAAGAAATCAACAAAATTTTCGATTTGGATGATGCGCTATATTTAGGATTAATGCAGTTTTCGAAAAAGATTGCAATTGCTCTTGAAAAGACTGTTCCTTGCAAAAGAATAGGAATGAGTGTTATTGGATTAGAAGTTCCCCACGCCCACGTTCATTTGATTCCATTAAATGAAATGGATGAAATGCGATTTCAAAATAAAGTAAGTTTGAGTAAAGAAGAATTTGAAGATTTAGTAAAGAAAATACAAGCGAATTTGTAAAAATAAAGAGTTGTAATTCTAAATTTTATATATCTTGGAAGTGACAGTTTTTAAGCCTTTCTAAAACTAATTTGCATTGTAGTTCCTTTATTTACCTCGGAATTCAGTACTTTTATTCTGCCGTCATGATACTCTTCAACGATTCTTTTTGTTAAAGAAAGTCCCAATCCCCAGCCTCTTTTTTTAGTTGTAAATCCAGGTTCAAAGATTTTTTTGAATTCTTTTTTAGGGATTCCTTTGCCAGAATCAGTTACGTTTATTTTTACAAATTCGCCTTCTAAAATAATTGCAACCGCCAGCTTTCCTTTCCCTTTCATGGCATCAATGGCATTTTTAAATAAGTTTTCTATTATCCAACTGAACAGAATTGGATTTAGAGAAACCAAAACTGGAAAATCAGGTGCTATAAATGAGAATACTACTTGTTTTGAAAATCTAGATTGTAAATATTGAAATGAATTTTCGGTTTCTGAGATAATATCTTTTGTTTCTAAAATCGGTTCTGAACCAATTTTGGAAAAACGATCTGTAATATTTTGAAGTCTTTCAATGTCTTTTTTAATTTCTGAAACTGTAGAATCTGCAACATTTTCTTCCTTTAATAGTTCTAACCAACCAATTAATGACGATAGGGGCGTGCCAATTTGATGCGCAGTTTCCTTTGCCATTCCAGCCCATAGTTTATTTTCCGTAGCCATTTTGGTGCTTCTGTAAAAATTGTATATCAAAAGTGCAAAGAGTAAAATAATTAATAAAAAAGCTATTGGAAAATAGATTAGGTTGTTCAATCGATCGGAATTTCCGTAGTAGATATATTGGAATTTACCCGGGACATATTCAAATTTTATCGATTCATTTTCTTTTTTCAGTTTTTTTAAAATAGCTTTGGCTTCTTTAGGAATCGACATTAACTTTTCGTCAATATTGTTATGACGAATAATACTGTCTTTTTCGTTGGTTAATATAATTGGAATTGTTTTATTATCTCCGATTATTTTACTTGGCAAAGCTATTTCAGTGTTGATATCAGTATTGATCAAAGTTTTTTGAGCTTCAGACCAATATTCCATCTTTAAACGTTCTTCATTTTTGAATATTTGAAAAAAGGAATACGTGTTCCAAAGTATGAAAACAATGAAAATAAACGAGGAAAATATAATAAACCACCGAGTAAAATTTCGTTTATTGGAAAACTGCATAAGTTACTTTTGTAAAGTCATAATAACGATAAATATAATAAAATAATATGATTAAGGTAACAGAAATGTAAATTGTAATTTCAAAATCAATATTAGAATTTTTATTTCTACATTTTTGAAACCAATTTATTATATTTGTTAAAATTCATTTTAATGATAAGTATTGATCCAAAAGACGTTTCTTCTGCAAAATTACAGGGCTATTTGCAAAGCGCTGTAGGCCCGAGGCCTATCGCTTTTGCTAGTACTATTGATAAAAATGGGGTTCCAAATTTATCGCCGTTTAGCTTTTTTAATATTTTTAGTGCTAATCCGCCAATATTAATATTTTCACCCGCTAGACGTGTTCGAGACAATTCCATAAAGCACACTTTAATTAATGCTGAAGCGACTCGCGAAGTGGTGATTAATGTGGTTAATTTTGATATAGTTCATCAAACATCTTTGTCCAGTTCTGAATATCCTGATGGGGTAAATGAATTTGTAAAAGCTGGATTTACGGCAATACCGTCTCTAATGGTAAAGCCCTATCGTGTGGCTCAATCTCCGGTCCAATTTGAATGTAAAGTAAATGAAATTATTAGTTTAGGAACTCAAGGTGGAGCAGGAAATCTGGTTATTTGTGAAATAGTAAAAATGCACATCAGCGAATCAGTTTTAGATGAAAATGGCAACATAGATCCTGTTAAAATTGATTTAGTTTCAAGAATGGGCGGAAGTTGGTATTCTAGGGCCAATCAAGGATTGTTTCAAGTGGCCAAACCAATAACTACTTTAGGAATAGGAGTAGATCAAATACCTAATTTCGTTAAAGAAAGTTCTGTTTTTAACGGAAACGATTTGGGAAAATTAGGAAATATAGAAGCGTTGCCTACAACAGAAGAAATTAATATATTTGTAAAGCAGAATTTTGCCGTTAAAGGTGTTTTGAGCTCTGATGATCAATTAAAAAAATATAAAAAAGCAAAGGAATATTTAGATCAAAATGATGTAGATTCCGCTTGGAAAGTATTATTAGCAAAATAATTTATAATAAAATAAAAGAAGTAAAATGGAAGTATCAGGGAAAATTAAAATGCTTGGAGAAGCAAAAAATGTAGGGAGCGGAAGTTTCCTAAAAAGAGATTTAGTAGTCACAACTGACGAACAATATCCTCAACATATTTTAGTTGAATTTGTTCAAGACAAATGTGATTTATTAAATAGTTTTAATGTTGGTGAAGCGGTAAAAGTTTCTATCAATTTAAGGGGTAGAGAATGGGTTGATCCTCAAGGAGTGACTAAATATTTCAATGCAATTCAAGGATGGAGAGTGGAAAGATTAGCCGCTGCTTCACCAACTCAAGCACCTCCAATCCCAGCTGCGGAAACATTTGCACCAGCGGAAACATTTGAAGAAGAAGAGCACGATGATTTGCCCTTCTAAAAAATATTTAAATAGGATTTATAAAACTGTTTAAACTCAATTTTTAATTAATAACCCTATGCCGTAATTTGTTCCAATTTGAGGATAAATGAAGGCGTGGGTTTTATTTTTCTTAAAAGCAAAGGATTTAAATGGTCTCCAATAGGAAACGACAAGTCCTACTGCAGTTCCGATTCCTGCACCAGCAAGAATATCAGAAGTGTAATGTTTGTTATTTGCAATCCTTAAAAAACTAGTCGTTACAGCAAAAAAAAACCCACTGCTCGCATACCAAATATTAGCATCTTTATACTCGTAAAATAACAAAGAAGCATTTGTAAATGCTGTGGCAGTATGCCCTGATGGAAAACTAAATTTGTCACTTGCGTCTGGGCGCTCTTCTTTAAAAGTGTGTTTCATTGTTTGAACAATTACCCCCGAAATTGCATTTGAAATTGCAATATTTATTGTTTGATGAAGAAAATCATGCTTTGGTTTAAAACCTAAATAGCGTCCACCATATATTTGCAATACTGCTTCATATTGAAGATAATTGTCAATTTTGTTATGAAAATCTTTACCTAAAACCTTTCTAAAGTCGCTTTGTAAATTTGTATTCATAGGGGTATTTTTCAATATCAATCCCCCAGAAATTAAAACTGCTGGAATACCAAATTGCTTATAGGTCTCCTTATCTTCTTTTATCAATAATGAAATAGAATCTTTTTGTTGTGCGTTTCCTTTTAAAGAGAGAAGTAAGGCAAGTGCAATAATAATTTTACTTTTCATGGGAATATAATTAAAAGGTGATATTTGCGCCAATAAAATTATAGCCATACCTTCTGGAAGCATTTACATTAAAGGTGTATTTTTTTGTGGTTTCCAATTTCGAATTGGTTTTGGTAATTTTACTTTTAGCAATATTTTTTCCAATAATATAGCCCATCACCATTGCAATTGGATAATCGGAATACCAGTGAACATTTGCTTGAACCATCTCAAATCCTAAAAGTCCAATTAAGCTATAGCCAATAGGTTTTATCCATTTTTTATCAGGATAATTTTCTAATATTACATTTAACGCAGCAGTCGCCGTCATCATGTGTCCCGAAGGCATTGCATCATAATTTGGGGTATTTTTTCCATACGCACTAAAGCTTGGAAATGCATTCCAATCGCCTCCAGGATTTCCGTCTCTTATTGCAGGTCCCGGGCTTTGCCTTCCTGTAATACGTTTTATAGTTTGACTAAACACTCCGCAAACTAAAACGCTTTCTACTAGACCTGTGGCTGTATTTAGGGAGCGGTAATCATTATGTATTAATCCAAAAGTTGCAAACCCCATACTAAGTAAAATAGGGGTTGTTCCATTTCCAATTAAATATATTGCAGAAGTCATGTTGGGAGGAATATTGTTTAATGGACCAAAATTATTATATCTGGCTACCTCTTCTAGCCCTAGTTTTTCTCCAATTATTCTGGATTGATCAAGTAAATGTTGATCTTCAGGAATAATTGCAACTGTCATAACCGTAGCTCCTCCTAAAGCTATTAAATTCACTTTATAACCAAAATCATTTACTGTTCCATAAACATTTTTTGGAATATTTGTAATCATTTCAAAAAAGCGAGGTTTTTTATAGGTATAAATTTCTCCATTTAAATTGGTGAAACTTTGAAATTTAGAAGGGTTAAAAATGCTGTCTTTAATTTGAGATAAAACAACAGAAGGAGTAAATAATAGTGATAGTAAAATTACTAATTTTCTCATTTAAATTTTTTTTGATAAAGATATTGTTAATTTTGTTTATTTTAAATGAATACAAATAAATTCTAATTTTTTTCTGAACTTAATGCATCTAATTTCCGACGCTTTATATTTTCCCCCAGTTTCCGAAACTTCTTCTGAAGGAATTATTGCAGTAGGGGGTGATTTAGCTCCTGAAAGATTATTATTAGCATACAAGAATGGGATTTTCCCATGGTTTAATCCTGGCGAACCCATTCTTTGGTGGGCTCCAAATTCAAGAATGGTTTTGTTTTTTGAAGATTTAATTGTTTCAAAAAGGATGCGTTCTATTCTTAATAGAAATATTTTTAAAGTTACTTTTAATAAAAATTTTAAAGCGGTTATTTCCAATTGTCGTTCAATTGATCGGGAAGGGCAAAATGGAACATGGATTAGCCAAGAAATGGTTGAAGCTTATTGCAAACTTAATGAATTGGGAATTGCTAAATCTGTTGAAGTTTGGCAGGATGAACAATTAGTAGGAGGGTTATATGGAATTGATTTAGGTTTTATTTTTTGTGGAGAGAGTATGTTTTCAAAAGTAAGTAATGCTTCAAAAGTAGCTTTTATTACTTTGGTAAATCAATTAAAAAACGATAATTATAAATTGTTAGATTGTCAAGTTTATAATGAACACTTGGAAAGTTTGGGCTGTAAAGAAATTGACAGGGAAGAGTTTATGAAAATTTTGAATGAAGATTCTTAACTTCTTTTCCAACAATCTTCTACATGATCGTTTACCATTCCTGTTGCTTGCATATAAGCATAAACAACAGTTGACCCTATAAATTTAAAGCCTCGTTTCTTTAAATCTTTGCTAATTGAATCCGAAAGTGGAGTATTGGCGGGAATTTCTTTCAGTGTTTTAGGGTAATTAATAATAGGTTTTCCACCTACAAAACCCCAAATGTATTTACTAAAATTTCCAAATTCTTCTTGTATTTTCATAAATGAAATAGCATTTGAAACAGTAGAACGAATCTTCAATTGGTTGCGAATAATGCCCGAATTTGTAATTAATTCTTGGATTTTATCTTCAGAATATAATCCCACTTTTGAATAGTTAAAGTCGTCAAAAGCCAATCGAAAGTTTTCTCTTTTTTTTAATATTGTAATCCAGCTCAATCCAGCTTGAAAAGTTTCTAAAATTAGAAATTCAAATAATTTTTGGTCGTCGTAAACGGGAACGCCCCATTCTTCATCGTGGTATTTTTCGTAAATATCCATTCTAACGCACCATTTGCATCTATTTTTTTCGGGCATAAATATAATTTGATATAAATAAAAAATCCCAATTTAAATTTTAAAATGGGATTTTATATTGAGATATATTTTTTACTATCCTAAAGAAGCTCTTTTGAATCCGGTAACAACTAAGTTTTTATCTAAAGATTGAACATAAGCACCTACACTCATTTTATTGTCTTTTATATAATCTTGGTTTACTAAAGTATTGTCTTTAAAAAAACGAGCTAATTTACCTTTTGCAATATTTTCTAACATCGCTTCAGGTTTTCCTTCTTGACGTAATAGATCTTTTGCAATTTCGATTTCTTTAGCGATTATTTCTGAATCAACACCTTCTTCATTTAAAGCAATTGGAGACATTGCTGCCGCTTGCATTGCTACATTTCTTGCAGCTTCTTCAGCTCCATCAATATTTGCAGATAATGCAGTTAAAGTAGCGATTTTGTTTCCAGAGTGAATGTATGATCCGATGAAAGCACCTTCTAATTTTTCAAAAGTTCTGATTTCCAATTTCTCACCGATAACTCCTGTTTGCTCGATTAATTTATCAGCAACAGTAATTCCGTTGAAATCAGCTGCTAAAAATTCTTCTTTAGTATTGAAGTTCAAAGCTAAATTAGCCATATCAGTTGCCATTTTTACAAAGCTTTGGTTCATTCCTACGAAGTCAGTTTCACAGTTTAATGTGATAACAACACCAGCAGTTTTTGTAGCATTTACAACTGCAATTGCAGCTCCTTCAGTTGATTCTCTGTCAGATCTGTTTGCAGCAACTTTTTGTCCTTTCTTACGAAGGTTTTCAATTGCTAAATCAAAATCTCCATCAGATTCTACTAATGCTTTTTTGCAGTCCATCATACCTGCACCGGTGATTGTTCTTAATTTATTTACGTCTGCAGCAGTTATAGTTGCCATAATTTTTTTAATTTAAAGATTAAAAGACTGAAAAATTTAAAGAATAAAAATAATGCTAATTTTAAATCAACACATTATGTAAACTTTAAATCTTCCAATCTTTAAATATATTTTTTATTCTTCAGTTGCAGGAGTTTCAACTTCTGCTTCAACAGCAGGAGCAACTTCTTCAACATCTGCTAAGGGAGCAACTTCTTCTACTTCAACAGTAGGAGCAACAACTTCAACATCTGCTACAGGACCAACTTCTTTTACTTCAACAGTAGTAGCAACAACCTCAACATCTGCTATAGGAGCAACTTCTTCAACTACGGCAGCAGGAGCTACTACAGCTTCTACTTCAGAAGCAGGAGATTCTACGTCACCTTCTTTATCAGAAGTCCTGTTTGCAAGTCCATCAATAATGGCAGTAGTTACTAAAGTTAGAATTTTATCGATTGATTTAGAAGCATCATCATTTGATGGAATTACGTATTCAACCTCTCTTGGGTCAGAATTGGTATCAACCATTGCAAAAACTGGAATGTTTAATTTTTGAGCTTCTTTAATTGCAATGTGTTCTGCTTTAATATCAACTACGAATAACGCAGCCGGAAGTCTTGACATATCTGAAATTGAACCTAAATTTTTCTCTAATTTAGCACGAAGACGATCAACTTGCAAACGCTCTTTTTTAGAAAGGGTCATGAATGTACCATCTTTCTTCATTTTATCAATAGTAGCCATTTTTTTAACGGCTTTACGAATAGTTACGAAGTTAGTTAGCATTCCGCCGGGCCACCTTTCTGTGATGTAAGGCATGTTTGCTGCTTTTGCTTTTTCAGCAACGATATCTTTTGCTTGTTTTTTGGTAGCAACAAATAATATTTTTCTACCCGATGCAGCGATTTTTTTCAAAGCTTCATTCGCTTCTTCAATCTTTGCTGCGGTTTTATATAGATTGATAATGTGAATTCCATTACGTTCCATATAAATGTATGGAGCCATATTTGGATCCCATTTTCTAGTCATGTGTCCAAAGTGAACACCTGCTTCTAGTAATTCTTTTACTTCTACTTTGTTTGACATTTTTTTTGTTTAGTTTACGTTCTGTTGATTAGCAATGTCCCTTTTAATTTAAAGATAGAATCTTCAATCTTTCAATTTGGGTTCATTTAGATGCTAAACTAATTTCAAGCCTCAGCTTGACAACAACAACATTGTTTTAAATTTGTTAAATAAACGATGTCTTGCTCCAATAGAACAAGACAGGTGCTATTAACGTTTAGAGAATTGAAATCTCTTACGAGCTTTCTTCTGACCGAATTTCTTACGTTCAACCATTCTGGGATCTCTTGTTAATAAACCTTCTGGTTTTAAGATGGCTCTGTTTCCTTCCCCAACTTCACACATAACTCTTGCAATAGCCATTCTCACAGCTTCTGCTTGACCTGTTGACCCTCCTCCGTAAACATTAACTTTTATATCGTAGTTTGAAACATTATCAGTTAATGACATTGCTTGCAAAACTTTGTATTGTAAAGTGGCTGTTGGAAAATAAGTTGCAAAAGGTTTTTTGTTTACAACGATAACGCCTGTTCCTTCTGAAACATAAACACGTGCAACAGCGGTTTTTCTTCTACCGATTTTGTGGATAACTCCCATTACTTAAGATCGTTTAGGTTAACAGTTTTAGGTTTTTGAGCTACTTGTTTGTGCTCTAAACCTACAACAACATTTAAATTTCTAAAAAGTTCAGCTCCTAATTTGTTTTTAGGTAACATCCCTTTTACAGCTTTTTCTACTAATAATGCAGGGTTTTTTGCTTGCAATACTTTAGCAGTTAAAGTTCTTTGCCCTCCAGGATAACCAGTATGACGGATGTACGTTTTTTCATCCATTTTGTTACCCGTAAGGTTAATTTTCTCTGAGTTAATAACGATTACGTTATCTCCGCAGTCGACGTGTGGTGTGTAACTGGGTTTGTACTTACCTCTCAAAATCATTGCGACTTTTGAAGCAAGACGACCTAAGTTATGCCCATCTGCATCAACAATGACCCACTCTTTTATAACAGTGGCTTTGCTTGCTGATTGTGTCTTGTAGCTTAATGCGTCCATAATATATTTTAAATTAAACATCCCATCCTCAATAAATGGGTTGCAAAAGTACAATTAATTATTTTAAATACAAATACCTGATTAAGATTATTTTAAAGCATCATTTATTACTCTTTAATATTCTAGAAATTAGTTCCCAACAATTAAATAGAAGCTTTTTTACTAATTATTTAGGGTTTTCACTTTCTTTATTATTTGATTTTTATTAAATGTAAATGACTTTTTTAGATTAAAAAGCAGTTAACATTTCATTTTTTTAAAATAAATTGTTTCGTTTTTCATACTTTTACAATTAATTACATTTTCAATGAAATCAAAAGCTACCTTAAAACAAATTGCTAAAGAACTTCTCGTTTCTGTTTCTACCGTTTCGAAAGCATTAAATGATAGCCCTGAAATTAGCACTCAAACTAAAATCAGAATTAAAGAATATGCAAAGCTCAAAAATTACAAACCCAATGTTATTGGAATCAACCTGAAAAGTAGAAAAACGAAAACAATAGGCGTAATTATTCCAAATATATTAAATTCTTTTTTTGCTAAAGTTTTCACTGGAATTGAAAAAGTAGCTGAAGCTAAAGGATATAACGTTATTATGTGTATTTCGAATGAATCCATTGAAAAAGAAATTCACGCACTCGAAATTTTGAGTAATGGAACCATTGATGGATTTATTTTGTCGATTTCTGAAGAAGCTCAAAAATTACAAGAATACAGTCATTTCAAAGAAATTATAAATGACGGAACTCCAATTGTTATGTTTGACAGAACTACCGAAGAAGTCGATTGCGACAAAGTAACTGTTGACGACTTTGATTCTGCAAGAAATGCCACACAACATTTAATTGATTTAGGATGCAAGAACGTAGCGCTGTTTTCCTCAATTGATAATTTAAGCGTTGGAAAATTGAGATACGATGGTTATATAAAAGCCTTGGAAGACAACAATATTTTAATTAATCAAAATTTAATTGTCAGAACAGATTTTGAAGAAGATTTAAAGAATAAAATTGAAACTGTTTTTGAAAACAACACTGTAGATGGAATTTTTGCTTTAGACGAAACGGATTCTGTTGCAGCCTTAAGAATTGGACTTAAACGAGGGTATAAAATTCCAGAAAACCTCTCCATAATTGGTTTTGCTGATGGTATTTTGGCTTCAAGACGTTTGTCTCCAAGTTTAACTACGGTAAGTCAGCACGGCCCTGAAATTGGGGAAGCAGCAGCTAAATTGCTTATCGAAAGACTTGAAAGTAAAGAAGATGAAAATCCTTATAAAACCACGGTGATTAAAACCGAATTACGAGAAAGAGAATCGACTATGAAGTTATAGATATGTCTTTTAATAAGGATACTTTATGCTATCAAAATCAGGGTGTAATTTAAATAAATCATACTGCAAACGTTTGTTTTTTGTTTGCCTCAAATTAAAGTAATATTTTATATCGTTTTTAAAGTAAATTATTTTTTCCTTTTCCCCTTTCGCTAAATTAAAAATTACATTATTAATCTTGTATTCCTGAATTGCTCCTTTGCACATAGGACAGGGCTCAAATGTGGTTAGTAATATTAATTTTTTTCTATCCAACGAATTAAACTTTTTCACGCCTATC
>SHWT01000045.1 GCA_009693715.1 Chitinophagaceae bacterium | reverse complement strand
GGTATACCTGCAGATGTATTATCAGGCAATGAAAAAAATGCCATTGAATTATTATTAGAACAATTCAAACATTTTACTGGTGAAGTAAAATACAGTAAAAGAGAAAAATTAATCCGATGTATGTCAAGGCAAATGGCTATCAAAGCTGGACAAGGTTTATCCCAAAAGGAAATGCATAGTATTATACAATCACTTAGCGAGTGTGATATTCCCAATGTTACCGCATCTGGTGCACCTACCTATATTGAATTGAAAGAATCCTATTTAGATGGATTGTTTTCTAGATAAATAAGTTATTGGATCTTCACTTCTTCCATTCTTCTTTTCCTTCTCTCGATTAAATATTTGACTTAATTTTTTTGTGCTACCGATATCAAATAAGCCTCTACTGCTTTTCTTACACCCGCACTGGTCGGACTCATATGGTTAGATACCAATATTGAAAAATATAATTTTTGGTTTTTCTGCGTGTAAATAAATCCACTTAACGCAATTTGACCGCCTAAGCTGCCTGTTTTAGCATGTATTTCGCCTGGAAAGTTTTTGTAATAAGCAGACAATGTCCCTTCTCCTCCAGTTTCAAATATATGTGTTACCCGCTTTTGTCCAAATTCATCTTGCATCTTTTTTAAGATTGTAACATAATTTTCAGGTGTATTTAAATTATACCTACTTAAGCCACTTCCATCCACCCAGCGCATTTTTTGTGGCAGACCTGCAAAATCGGTTCTTAGTAGGGTATCAATAAAAGCTGCATCATCCATCTTCCCCAATAATTGATGAGCTCCCATTAATAAAACCTGTTCTGCGAAAAAGTTATCACTACGACGCATCATTATTTTTAAAAGCGAATCCGTTGGAACTGTTTTAACAAGCTGTTGTGGCAATTTTGAAAAATCATCTCCTATATTCAGTTTTACTTTTAAAGTATCTTGCAGTAAATAAACAGGCAAATTGGGCTCAAAATATGAATCAAAAGGAACCTGAAAATAAGGAGCAGTATTTTTTTGACCATTGGTATAAAACTGATTACCTACTAATTTTCGCGTCCAGTTTTTTTGATAAACAGTGGTGATATCACTGATGTCCTTAAAAAATATAAACGGCTTGATGAACAATTTTCCATTGCCTTGATAAAAATGGACCACATTACCATAAATAGGCATCCTACTTCGTTCTGGCTGATAGTCCTCGCCATAATCGTTCCAAGCCCAGCCATTGCCCATATGTCCAAATTGGTCATTGGCTTTTGTTGGCTGAATCACCACTTGCTTTTTTGTATTTTTAATCAACTCGACCACCGGTTGATACGTAAAGTCAGGATGTAAAAAACTTGGGTCACCCAACGGGGTTAAAAATAAAGTATCTGCATTTTCAGCCATGCTAAAACCTGGCAAGGAATCACCCAAGTATTTCAAACCTACATAAGTAGCCAAAATTTTAGTGTTGCTAGCGGGTGTAAAATAGTGATCGCTTTGGTATTGATCAAGCCAAGATTGCTTGGTATCATTGTACACTGCAATACCGACATGTGCGCCCTTAAGCGCAGTTGTTTGTAATAATGTTTTTTGCGCCTTTTGAATATTACAAGCACTTAATACAGTCAATAATACAATTGAAAATAAATAGGATGGAGTGATTACTCCCTTTCTAAGGCCCTTAACCATCTTTCTGGAATTTCGTTATTGGAAGCTACTAAATAATCTTTATAACTACAAGGCGCCCATTCGTTATTGTGCATTTGCATCCACCATCTGCCCGTACTCTTACTTTGTAAAAAATTAGTTTCGATATCCGAGAATGCAATATGAAATTCTTTAAACCTATCCGACTCAGTTAATGGCGCTTCCTTTTTCCCTTTTTGTACCCCATCCATAATGTACCAAAACATTTGCGCAATTTGAATCGCTGTCATATTGTTGACATCTAATTCGGCTTGATAACCAAACAGCCCAATGGTACTTGTTTTCCAACTCATCCCCGCATACTGCATTAAAGTACAGGACTCTTCCCCATTAAAACCATTCGGTGTAATTAAGTTTGCAGGTGCTTGTGCATTTTGAATCGCACTGATATCAAAACTCATCATGTGGCTGTCTCTGATGACTGGTTCCATTTCCTCAATACCTTCCCGAACCCTTCCTAATCTAAAACAATCAAATCTGAGTTTATCAATTGTTTCCAACATATGCGGATGCATAAAATAACTTTGAAAACCAATATGACTATAGTGATTCAAATGATTAGGTAAGCCAGTAAATAATTCTTCTAAAAAATGATCCCTAGGTAACCGCGCTTCCAAGTCTAAATCAATTTTTGCATCCACTACTACCGCATTCACTAAAGTAGGTATGGAGGTATAGGCATGATATTGGGCAAGGGTTAAATCATGTGCGCCTCCAATAATTACGATTTTTTTGTTTTGCAAAAGCAATTCAGATATGACTGTCCTAAGTGCCGCATAGCTATCTTGTATACTTTGTCCAATTTTTACATTTCCAATATCCACTACATTTACCTGGGCATGCCAGTAATACAAATCATACAAGGCGGTCCGAACAGCATTTGCGGCAGTATGACCATGTAAAGCATAGCCAGCACCCCTGCACTCACCTGCCCCAATAATGACAATATCCGCATCGGTTATATCAGGTAAGCTCCCCTCGTTTACTTTAATATGCTTTCCTAGCTGCGTATCGCGATACCCCTCATCATTGGATATATGAGCGATATTAATAGGTTCTAAAAAATCTTTAATGGACGACAATGACATGCTAGTAGTTTAACTACAAGTATTAACGAAAAAAAGGGCCACAGATTGCATCCCTACTGATTAATCTTGAAATTTATAGCCTACCCCCCGGATGGAGATAAAATGCAAAGGCGATTTGCTGTCTAATTCGAAATACTTCCTAAAATTTAGAATAAAATTATCAATAGTGCGTGTATTTGGAAATACATTATACCCCCATACACTTTGTAAGATTCGCTCCCTTGTAATGATGGTGTTTTTATTCTCCATCAATAACTTTAACAACATTGCTTCCTTTTTGGTTAAATGAATTTTTTCGCCGTTATACAATGTGGCTTCAAGTAATGTAAAGTGTACTGTATTACCCGAAAAAGAATACTGCTCCAAATTATTTTGAACTGCGCTAAACCCGCCTGATTTTTGGATCAATTTGGATACCCTTAATAAAAGTTCTTCCAAATTAAATGGCTTGGTCATATAATCATCCGCGCCAATCTTTAATCCTTGTACCCTATTGGCGCTTGTATTTTTTGCACTTAAAATTAAAATAGGGGTGTTATTGTTATGTATCCGAACAGTTTCAATAATGGAGTATCCATCAATACCTGGCAGCATGATGTCTAAAATAATCAAATCAAAACTAGCACCTTGAATTTGTTGCAACGCCTTGGGTCCATCATAAGCAGAGCTGACCTCATATCCTTCCATGGTTAAATTTAACTTGAGCACCTCATGTAAATGCAGCTCATCCTCCACCAGTAAAATAGTATGCTTTATGGTAGGCATTATATTGGAAAATTTATGGTGAAAACACTGCCATTGGGCGCATTCGCATCTACGTTAATGGTTGCTTGATGAAATTCACTAATCTTTTTACATAAATACAAACCTAAGCCAGTACCCTTAGTTGTTCGGGTTGATTCATCTCCAATACGATAAAATTTTTCAAATATTTTAGTTCGTTCTTCCATCGGAATTCCCACCCCTTCATCTTTAACCGTTAATGAAATTTGATTTTCCTTGGTGGTAAGTTGCACCGTAATCTGGCTAGATAGGGTTGAATATTTATGGGCATTATCCAATAAATTATTAACCAATAGCTGTATCAGCAAAGGTTCTGCTTGTATAAAAACCGACGGAGTTATGGTTGTAACTAATACGCGTTGTTCAAATCGCTCTTGAAAGGAATGAACCAACTTTTGAATAATGTCAGATAAATCTATGAGTTGCATATTAGATTCATATTTACCCATATCTAACTGCGAGGCTAATAAGATATTATTACAAAGGGCATCTAATCGGTGTGTTTCCTTTAATGTATTTTCAATCAGCATTTTTTTCTGTGCTGGATCTAATTCTCTTTTAAGCAAAGTTTCGATATTCAACTGCGTAATGGCAATAGGCGTTTTTAATTCATGTGTTACTGCCATCATAAAATTTTGTTGTTGATTAGAATACCTTAGTTGCTTTAATAAAGACCTGTAAACATAGATCGCCCCTAATAAAAACAAAAAAAGAAAAGTGACCCCTTCGTAAATATATTGTTTTGTTTTTCTTGCCTCAAATGCTTCAATACTTTTTACTTTTTTATATAAAGCAGGATCGTTTAACGGAATAGATTGAAATTTAACTGTTGCTATTTCACTATTTTGTTTTTCCAGGGAAACATACCACCAAACAAACGCAGCAATCATATAGGTTAGAAAAACCCAATAAATAAAATTGACAAACTTTAATTTGCTGATATTGAACCATCTCATTTTCATAAATGCACTTTTTCTACACGCAAGCCGGTAGCCAGTAAACCCAATAAAGGATCTTCTCTCATGGTATGTTGCATACTAAATTGGTACAGGCCTAACTTTAGTTTAGTGGGTGTCGCATTGATAGGAATACGTTGGTCAAAAATATCATCCATTCCAACGCCTAACCAACCTTTTTGATCATCGGCTAATTGCAAATTTAGTGTTTGCTTCACTGTGGTATCTGAAGGGGACTTAGTGTTTACCTGCAACCAAATATTTTTATAATGATAGGCATTATGATGTCTGATAACAAAATAAATTTTATATAAGGAACTCGTATCCGTAATATTAAATTGGTAATTATTCACCTGCTTGCTGGACCATTCGTGTGTAGGATAAATAGTCGTTTGTTCATATAACTGAATAGGCTCGCAACTTGTAATAAAAAACACAAGTAAAAGAGGTACAAAAAGTTTATAGGTTTTAACGACTGCCATCTTACAATACGTTTAAAATTTGCTCTTTTGCTTTTTCAAGTTCATCCTTCATCATGATCACCGCTTTTTGAATATCGACATCATTGGCTTTTGAGCCTGTGGTATTTATTTCTCTTCCTATTTCTTGTAAAATAAAGGAAAGTTTTTTGCCCTTACAAGGATCGGCATCATTTAGCATGGCTTTAAAATAATCACAATGATTTTTTAAACGAACCCTTTCTTCCGAAATGTCTATTTTTTCAATGTAATAAATCAACTCTTGCTCCAGTCTATTTTGATCATATTTATCGGCACCCACATGTTGCTCTAATAATTTAACCATGCCATCCTTTATTTTGTCGCGACGATTAGGCTCATGAATTTCAACTACCGCTTGCTGTGCTTCAATAGCAATAATTTTTTCAAGCAAATCTTTTTCAATTGATTTTCCTTCCTCTGCCCTATGTTTAATTAAATGCTGAATAGCTTGATTTAATAATTCGAAAATAAATTTCCATTCTTCCTCCGTCAATACTTCATTCGAGGAGGAAACCACATCAGGCATTTTTAAAATCGTGCTTAAAATATTTTCAGTACCAATACCTAATTCATTCGCCAATTCCATAATCGGCTGATAATAGGATTTGGCTAATTCCTTATTGACACTAACAGGCTTATTAACCCCATTTGATTTAATGGATATAGAACATTCCACACTTCCTCTGAACAACGCCTCGTTCAATTTGTTTCTGATTTCAACTTCGTAGGGCTTTAACAAAGAGGGACAATTTAAACGAACATCAAATTGCTTGCCGTTCAAGGACTTCACTTCAATTAAGCATGTTTTGTCCTTTAAAATAGCCTCTGCCCTTCCGTACCCTGTCATTGAATATAACATAATAACGCCTCTTTAATTAGTGTGTAAAGGTATCAAATTATAGGCAAGCCTACCTCTTTTTTAAAAATCAATACCAACCCAATATTTTAAGGAATTGATATGCTTTAAAGTTAAGGGAACTGTTGGATAGGTTTGTACCAGTTTAAGGGCATCTTTTTTAATCAAATTCATACAATAAACCATCATTTTTATTGTCCTGCAATGGCAAGTTGGACAAATTGGAATTATAGTCCCAAAATACAAAATAAAAGATTAAAACTATTTGTATTTTAGCAGACATTTTACCTCATGTACCCCAAAGATCAAATTATCGCATTTCAGGCCTTAGCCAAAGAATATTTAACAAATTCGCAAACCATTGCATTGGATAGTTTAAAAAAACTACTAAAATTCAATGAATACCAATATTATGTTTTGAATGAACCATTGATAAGTGATTATGAGTATGACCAATTATACCAGCAATTACTTGCCATCGAATCTGCAAATACTTCCTTGATCACACCCGATTCACCAAGTCAAAGAGTGGGGAATAGTTTAAATTCCAGTTTTGTTACCATTCCGCATTTGGTGCCCATGTTAAGTTTGGAGAATAGTTATAACGCAGATGACTTAATTGATTTTGATCGAAAGGCAACAGAAGGCGCTGGGTATGAAAAATTAACTTATTGTGTTGAACCAAAATTTGATGGCGCAAGTATTTCATTGGTGTATGAAAATGATTTACTCATTAGGGCATGTACCAGAGGGGATGGTGTTGCAGGAGAAGATATTACACAAAATATCAAACAGATCAAATCCATTCCACTAAGTATCCCATTAGGTGATTATGGTATTAAGCAAATTGAAATAAGAGGCGAAGTGATCATGAGTAAGGATGCATTTGCTGCATTTAATGAAAAATTAAAACTAAAGCAACAAGCACCGCTTGCCAATCCCCGCAATGCCGCTGCAGGAAGCTTACGCATGAAGGATCCGAAAGAAGTAGGCGAACGAAATTTAGACGCATTCATTTACCATATTAGTTATGTACTTCCCATTCCAGGAGCAAAACTTACACCGCTTTTGCAAAGCCATAGTGGCACTTTATCCTTGTTATGGAATTTGGGATTTAGATCACCGCAAAAAGAAAGAAAAATTATTGAAGGCGTTCATAACGTAATTGATTATTGTACTTCTTTTGAAATTGGACGCGATCAATTGCCTTATGATATTGATGGGCTTGTGATTAAGATTGATGATGTTATGTTGCAGGAAAAATTAGGAATGACTTCCCATCATCCAAGATGGGCCATTGCCTATAAATTTAAAGCCCGCCAAGCAACCACCATTATTGAAAACGTAGAATTTCAAGTAGGACGCACAGGTGCAGTAACACCGGTAGCCAAACTGCAACCCGTAGCATTAGGTGGCGTAACCGTTTCCAGCATTTCCATGCATAACGAAGAATACATCAAAGAAAAAGATATTCGACTAGGAGATACGGTTATTATTGAACGTGCAGGTGATGTAATTCCACAAATTGTACAATCTATAAGTTCCTTGCGAAAAGGTACAGAACAAATGATCACTTTTCCTACTACCTGTCCAGCATGTAATGCACCATTGGAAAAAGAAGAAGCCGAAGCAGTTTGGCGATGCATAAGTCCTTTGTGTAAAGCACAAATTGTGGAACGCATCATCCACTTTGTTAGCAAGGATGCCATGGACATCAAAAGTTTTGGAGAAGCCAATATTCGTAAATTTTATGATTTAGGGATTCTTCCAAATGTTCCTGCAGTGTATACCTTGGATTTTAATAAAGTGACCCAACTAGAAGGCTTTGGAAAAAAGAGTATTGAAAATTTACAAGCTGCAATTGCTAATTCCAAAAGTCAACCACTGTATCGACTTATCTATGGCTTGGGAATTCGTTTCGTAGGAGAAACAACGGCTAAAACGGTGGCCTCACAAATTCAACATATTTTAGATTTAACACATCTTACAGAAGAACAATTACAATCCTTTGAAGATGTTGGTGTAAAAGTGGCAAAAAGTATTTATCAATACTTTCATGAGGAAAATAATATTGCAATGATTCGAGCACTTGAATCATTGGGTTTAAATATGGTTCAAACCAATACAACTGCTGTTGACGGAAACTTAGCAGGATTAAATTTTTTATTTACAGGGACCCTCACACAATTGAAACGCAATGAAGCCGAGGCGATGGTGGAATCAAGAGGCGGCCATATCCTAGGCGGCGTAAGTAGTAAATTAAATTACTTAGTCGTTGGCGAAGATGCTGGTAGCAAATTAGAAAAAGCCAAAAAAATAGCCTCGATAAAAATTATTACCGAGGCGGATTTTGTAGACCTTGTAAAAAATTAAATGATGCCCTGTGCGGCAAGGTATTCTGCAATTTGAATGGCATTGGTAGCAGCACCTTTACGTAGGTTATCACTAACAATCCACATATTTAATGTTTTCGCTTGAGTTTCATCTCTGCGTAAACGACCAACAAATACTTCATCTTTTTCATGTGCCCATAAAGGCATTGGATAAAATTGGTCGCCATCATTCTGTTGCACCACCACACCAGGTGCAGTAGCAAGCAATGCGATTAACTCATTCAAATCAAATTCATTTTCAAATTCCACATTTACACTTTCGCTGTGTCCGCCCATTACTGGAATACGAACCGTGGTGGCTGTAACTTTAATATTATCATCTTGCATAATCTTGCAAGTTTCTTTGACCATTTTCATTTCCTCTTTGGTATATCCATTCTCTAAAAAAACATCGATCTGTGGGATAGCGTTTAAATCAATGGTATACTTATAAGCCATATCTGCTGCAGCCATTTGCCCACCTTTTCTCTCTTCCATTAACTGATCAACCGCTTTTTTACCAGTACCGGTTACGCTTTGATAAGTACTTACAACCACTCTTTTGATTTTATATTTCTCATGCAATGGTTGCAAAGCCACTACCATTTGAATAGTAGAGCAGTTAGGATTCGCAATAATTAAATCGGCAGGGGTTAATACAGATGCGTTCACTTCTGGCACCACTAATTTTTTTGTTGGATCCATTCTCCAAGCCGAGGAGTTATCAATCACACGAATGCCTGCTTCTGCAAACTTTGGTGCCCACTCCAAGGAGGTGCTACCCCCTGCTGAAAATAAAGCAACGGCTGGTTTTGCAGCAATCCCTTCCTCCATGGTTACCACCTTATAAGGCTTGCCCTTAAATATTATTTCCTTACCTGCCGAACGCGCCGATGCAACAGGAATTAATTCAGTTACTGGAAAATTTCGTTCCACTAATACTTGCAACATTTTTGTTCCTACTAGTCCTGTGGCTCCTACAACTGCAACTTTCATTTTTTTATTTTTTTACGTTATTATTATCCTTATCGAAAATTTCAAGTCTTATGTTTGACAAAGACTTAGAAAAAGAAAAAAGCCTTCCATTTTATTGGAAGGCTTCTGAGTATATTTATTTAGCATACTAACAATCAGCACCTTCCTATTACAGGGGTTTCTTAATTTGTTTTGTATGTTTATTTTTAATCATTGTACAATAAAATTAATTGGATGTATTGGTTTTACCAAATTTATACTAATTCAATGTCAAAATTAACCAACTGAACGAACGATTGTATGCGCTCTTTGATATCAGCCTCGTTAATTTCAGTTAATCTTTGCGTACCAAATTTCTCCACACAGAAGCTAGCTAAGGCGCTACCTACAATAATGGCCGACTTCATATTGTTAAATGAGTAATCTTTCGTTTTAGCCAAATGCGCTACAAAGCCACCAGCAAAAGTATCACCAGCACCGGTTGGATCAAACACTTCCTCTAAAGGTAAAGCCGGAGCGAAAAATACTTCTTGACCATGGAATAACAAAGCACCATGTTCTCCTTTTTTAATGATTAAGTATTTAGGACCCATGGCCATAATTTTTTTAGCCGCCTTAACCAAACTATATTCTCCACTTAATTGACGCGCTTCGCTATCATTCACCATCAATACATCCACCAAGCTAATGGTATGTAATAAATCATCCATCATAATTTCCATCCAAAAGTTCATAGTGTCCATTACAATTAACTTAGGACGCTTTTTCATTTGTTTGATAACGCTACTTTGAACAGCTGGCTCTAAATTTCCCAACATTAAAATTTCACAATCCTGATAACTATCTGGTACTACCGGTTCGAAATTTTCTAATACATTTAATTGTGTTTCGATGGTATCACGTGTATTCATATCTAAATGATACTTACCGCTCCAAAAAAATGTTTTTTCGTCTTTTTTAATTTGTACCCCTTCCAAAATAACTCCTCTATTTGCTAAGGCGTCTAATTCGGATTGTGGAAAATCGCCACCCACTACTGAAATTTGCTTTACCGTGGTAAAATTGGAAGCGCACCAAGCAATATAAGTTGCTGCTCCGCCAATAATTTTATCACTTTTCCCAAAGGGTGTTTCAATGGCATCAAAGGCCATGGATCCTACTACAACTAATGACATGTGTATTGTTTTAATTTTCAGCTGCGAAACTACGATTTTTACTGTTAAGTAAATTGCGTTAAGCCAAAAGGGGAAAAGCAAATTTGTAATCCCTTGATAATCAAAAAACTAACAAAAATAGGGTTTTATTTTAAAAAAATGGCCATTTTAAAGAATTAAATCTATAATTTTGTACTAACAAATTGATTAAAAAATTAGAAAATGGCTAGAATTAAGACAGAAAAAAACGGATCTAGAAAGGATGTAATTGTGCGTAAAGCTGCCACCCTATTTAGAGAAAAAGGATATAAAGCTGCAAGCATGCGTGATTTAGCGGAGGCTGTTGGTGTGGAAGCTGCTAGTTTATACAACCATATAAAATCAAAGAGCGAGTTGTTACATGAATTGGTATTTAGTGTAGCCAATAAATTTGTGTTGAAAATGGATGAAATAGAATCTGAAAATATTTCCTCCCTTGAAAAAATGGAAAAATTATTACGTTTCCATATCACTGAAATGATCAATAATTATGAGGAAGTGTATGTAAGTGATCGAGAGTGGAAACACTTATCTGATCCTTATTTATCCAATTATCAAAATCAACGAAGAGTATACCGCAAAAGGATTGCAGCTATTATTGAAGAAGGGATAAGAAACAAGGAAATCAAAACCATTGATGCCCCAACGGTGGTATTAATTTTTTTACACGCAGTAAGTGGCATTGAAAGCTGGCATCGTTCAACCAAAAAAATTACCGCGACCGAATTGGAACAAAATATGGTCACTATCTTGATAGATGGATTAAAACTTGCTAAATAAACTAGCGCAAAAGCTTTCATTTAATAAAAAGCCACCTCAGTTAGGATTATCTTAACTTCGCGCCAAATAGTTTCCCGTGTCTGAAAGAAATAATTTTATTGATTACATCCGTATATTTTGTCATAGTGGGCATGGTGGCGCAGGTGCGCGACATTTAATGCGCAACAAGCTAACTGCCAAAGGTGGTCCTGACGGTGGCGATGGTGGTCGTGGAGGCCATATCATTTTAAGAGGCAATGCGCAATTGTGGACCTTATTACACTTACGCTATTATAAAAATGTAATCGCAGAGGATGGGGAAGGTGGCAGTAAAAATAATTGTACCGGAAAGGATGGTAAGGATATTATCATTGAAGTACCATTGGGTACCATTGCAAGAGACGAAGAAACTAGTAAAGTAGAAGCAGAAATATTAACAGATGGCCAAGAAATTATATTAGCCAAAGGAGGCCGAGGTGGTTTAGGTAATTCTAATTTTGCAACACCCACCAATCAAGTTCCCGAACATGCACAACCAGGAGAAGATGGCATTGAAGGTTGGAAACAAATTGAATTAAAGGTATTGGCTGATGTGGGTTTGGTGGGATTTCCAAATGCAGGAAAATCAACACTACTTTCAGTGATTACTGCAGCAAAACCTAAAATAGCCAACTACGCTTTCACTACTTTAACACCGCAACTAGGTATGGTGGCGTATCGCGACAATCGATCATTTTGTATTGCAGATTTACCCGGCATTATTGAAGGCGCTGCGGAAGGCAAAGGTTTAGGCCATCGCTTTTTAAGACATATTGAACGAAACGCTGTTTTACTTTTTATTATTCCTTCCGATAGTAATGATCATAAAAAAGAATTTGAAATTCTTAAAAATGAATTGGCAGAATTTAATCCAGAACTTTTACAAAAGGAATTTATCATTGCGATTAGCAAGTCGGATTTATTAGACCAAGAATTAACGGATGCAATTGTAAAAGAACTTCCTAAAGATATCCCGCATATATTTATTTCATCTGCTACACAAAAGAATTTAGTAGAATTGAAAGATTTACTTTGGAAGGCATTGAACAAGCCTATCTAATTATCGCAAGCGTAATAAGTACAAAAAAGTGAATGCTAAAACATTAATAAAGTCATAAGAGAATAATTATTGCCGATTTATTTTCAAGGAAAAATTGGATTATAGCGAATTTAAAGAGCCACCCCGATGTATCGGGGTGGCTCTTTAATAAAATCATAAGAGAATAATTATTGCCAATTTATTTTCAAGGAAAAATTGGTAATAATTATTAATTAGATGCTGCTTTCGTCGCCTTGCTTCTATTATTTTCGTCTAAGATAGATTTACGCATACGAACTGATTTAGGTGTTACTTCAATACACTCATCAAATTGAATGTATTCCATACACTCCTCTAAAGTGTATTGCACTTTAGGCGTAATACGCACACTATCATCAGAACCACTTGCACGGTGGTTGGTTAATTTTTTCATCTCGACCGCATTGATGTTTAAATCACCTGGCTTGATATGCTCTGCCAATACTTGACCAGCATAAATTTCTTCACCTGGTTCAATAAAGAAACGACCTCTGTCTTGTAATTTATCAATAGAATAAGCCGTGGTTAACCCAGAAAACTTAGCTACCAATACCCCATTGCTTCTTCCAGGAATAGGCCCTTTCCAAGGCTTATATTCATTAAAGCGATGCGCCATAACAGCTTCACCAGCAGTTTGTGTTAACATTTGAGAACGCAGTCCAATCAATCCTCTTGAAGGAATGTCAAACTCTAAATGTTGAATGGTTCCTTTGGTTTCCATAATTAACATCTCCCCTTTCTTTTGGGTCACTAAGTCGATTACTTTACCGCTAAAATCAGCTGGAACATCTACTACCAATATCTCAAATGGCTCATTTTTTCTGCCATCAATTTCTTTGACCAATACTTGCGGGTTTCCTACCGTTAATTCATACCCTTCACGACGCATGGTTTCCACTAATACACCCAAGTGTAAAATACCACGACCATATACCAAGAAACTATCTGCACTATCTGTTTCTTCTACACGCAATGCCAAATTCTTTTCTGTCTCTTTCATTAAACGATCGCGGATGTGACGAGAAGTTACAAACTTACCTTCCTTACCGAAGAAAGGTGAGTTATTAATACTAAAGGTCATACTCATCGTAGGCTCGTCAACGCTAATTACTGGTAATGCTTCTGGATTTTCAGGATCAGCAACGGTATCACCAATACTAAAATCTTCTAAACCTACCACAGCACATAAGTCACCAGAAATAACTTCTGTTACCTTACGCTTACCCATTCCTTCAAATACGTATAACTCTTTTACTTTATTTTTCTTTAAGCTACCATCCGCTTTTACCAATACAATATTTTGACCTTCTTTAATCGTACCTCTTTCTACTTTACCAATGGCAATACGACCTAAGAAAGAAGAATAATCCAATGAAGTGATTTGCATTTGTGTATGTCCTTCCTTAACATCTGGTCCTGGTACATATTTCAAAATGCCATCCATTAAAGGAAAGATATCTTCACATTGTGTTAAGCTATCATTGAACCAACCATTTTTACCACTACCATAAAAAGTTGGGAAATTTAATTGGTCTTCGGTTGCATCTAAGTTGAAAAATAATTCGAATACTGCATCATGCACTTCGTCAGGACGACAGTTTTCCTTGTCCACTTTATTAATAATGACAATTGGTTTTAAATTCAATTGCAACGCTTTTTGTAAAACGAAACGGGTTTGAGGCATTGGACCTTCAAAAGCATCCACTAACAAACAAACACCATCTGCCATTTTTAATACACGCTCAACTTCACCTCCAAAGTCACTGTGACCTGGTGTGTCAATTACGTTAATCTTAACGTCCTTATAAGTTACTGAAGCATTTTTACTTAAAATGGTAATTCCTCTTTCACGTTCTAATTCATTGCTATCCATAATCAAGTCCCCAGTGTCCTGGTTATCTCTGAATACTTTAGTAGCGTGTAAAATTTTGTCTACCAAGGTAGTTTTACCGTGGTCAACGTGGGCTATAATAGCGATGTTTCTTATTTCCATGTACTGTTTTAAGGCTGCAAAGGTACAAGGTTTAAGGCTCCTAAAAAAACAAATGGGGGAAAATGGAGTAATAAGATTTACACCCTGATATATATCTTATATTTATTTAATATATAACCCAATAACCAGCATATCAACATCGCTGTAAATGCAAATCCCATGGAACCCCAATAGGGGGCTAAATTGGCAAAGGTATTTTGATAAATCCAGGTATATAAGGGGATTCCATTAGGGCCATGGACCAGGTATAAAGTAGCAACGAGTAACTCTGAAAAAAGGTAAATCACCAATGGATTTTGTCCAAAAACAGTAAAAAAGCTGGAAAACTGTAATTGTCTTTGTAATTCGATCCGATAAATGATGGTGGCAATGATGACCATATCAATGCCCACCGTTAACATAACAAAAGAGCTTGTCCATAGTTTTTTGTTAATCGGGAATTGGTAATTCCACATAAAGGCTAAAAATATAAACCCTGCCCCCCACATAAATAATAGGGCCAAGCCCTCATAGGTTTTTCCTTGTTCTTGGATAAACTTCCCTACACGATAACCAATTAATACATTCACTATGGAAGGGATCGTGCTTAACCAACCCTCTGGGTCAAACGCAAATCCTTCACCATGGTATAAATGTGGCTCGCCCATTAACCAAGTATCTAATTTCAAACCTGCATTACCCTGTATACTATAAGGATCACCGATATCTCCGAACTTAAATGAAACGTACCAATACAGTAATAATAATACACCAGACAAAATCATCACCACACGCTCATGCATATAATAAACAATCAAGGAAGCAAAGCCATAACAAAGTGCAATGCGTTGCAAAACACCCATAATACGCGTATTGGCAACACTACCTGTGAAAGGAAACCAATACATTAAATAGCCTATTAAAAATAACAAGGCTGTTCGTTTTCCAATTTTTAATAAAACATTGCTATTATTTAATTTAGCCCAGGTAGGTTCAATGAAACTTAATGAATTTCCAACGGCAAATAAAAAGGAAGGAAAAACCAAATCAGTGGGCGTAAACCCATGCCAGCTCGCATGTAAAAAAGGCGCAAATGTAAGCGAAGGATCACCTGGTGTATTTACAATGATCATCAAGCAAATGGTCATTCCTCTAAAAACATCCAAGGATAAAAATCGTTGATTTGACATAAGTTTCCGTTTGGCATTATAAGATACACAAAATTAAACTTGAATCGTATTCAAATTTAATTCCCACCAATCATGGCTAAATTAATCAATTTTTCTTTTATGCTTGCTTGAAACATACGTGTATACTGCTGGAATCACAAATAAAGTAAGCACTAATGAAAACATTAATCCACCTACGATAACGGTCCCAAGCGGTTTACGACTAGTAGCAGCAGCCCCAATACTAATTGCAATTGGTAGTGCCCCTAATGCGGTAGCCAAACTTGTCATTAATATAGGACGGAATCTTTGTGAGGCAGCAACAAGCACAGCTTCCTTCAATTCCAAGCCCGCAGCTCTTTTTTTATTGGCAAACTCAACAATTAAAATGCCATTCTTGGTAACCAGTCCAATCAACATGATAATTCCAATTTCTGAGAATATATTTAATGTTTGACCAAAAAGCCATAAAAATATTAATGCACCCGCAATCGCCAAAGGCACAGTAATCATAATAATGAAAGGATCCTTGAAACTTTCAAACTGTGCAGCAAGTACTAAGTAAATCAAGATCAATGCTAAAATTAACGCATAGGAAATATTGGAGGAGCTTTCCTTATAATCTCTTGATGGACCACTTAATGCTGTTTGGAAACTTTCATCTAATTTTTCTTTTGAAATTCGTTCCATAGCAGCCACACCATCTCCAATCGTTTTTCCTTCGGCTAATGATGCAGAAATAGTTGCTGAATTAAATCTGTTGTAATGATATAAACTTGGTGGATTACTGTTTTCAGTAACCGTTAATACACTTGAGATAGGAATACTCTCGCCACGGTTATTTCTTAAATATATTTTATTAATATCTGCTGGCGAATTACGATCCGCTCTTGGTACTTGCGTAATTACTTCATATTGACGATCATTCATAATAAAGTAAGCGGATCTAGCACCACTAAATGCGGATTGTAATGCTTGCGAAATATCAGCTGTCGTTAAACCTAAATCGCGCGCACGCATACGATCAATATTTAAATCAAATTCTGGTTTATTGAATTTTAAATTCACATCCACATTTTGGAAAGTTTTATCTTTTCGAGCCGCATCTAAAAATTCAGGAATGACGTTGCGTATTTTTTGGAAATCCAAATTCTGAATAATAAACTGAACAGGCAATGAACCTCTAGACATAAAACCTACAGATATAGTTTGCTCTTCCACCATAAACACCCTTACGTCTTTGAATTTTTTTAGTTTTTTATTTAAATCATTTACAATTTCAGTTTGAGTTCTTTTACGTTCGGATAAAGGTACAAATCCAATCCTTCCAGAAGCGCTACTACTTCCACTTGAACCCCCATATCCCGGCACACTACCCCAGGTAAATGCATGTTCAGGAACAGAGTCCTGCATCAAACGAATGGTTCTTAGTAAATTGCCTCGCATGTCCTCAAAACTAGTTCCCTCCTGTCCTGTCATCGTAACTCGCACCGTACCCTTGTCCTCCATGGGTGCTAATTCAGATTGTATATTGGTTCCAATTAAAACGATAATACCCACACATGCTAGAACAATCACCCAAGCCATCCAACGTATTTTTAAAAATTTTGCTAGTAAATTTTTATAGCCGTTTTCCAT
>SHWT01000044.1 GCA_009693715.1 Chitinophagaceae bacterium | reverse complement strand
GCTGATTCAAACATAGGAAGTGCACCACATAAATTTGCATCTTTATCAAACACCAATGAACTACCATCAAAAACAATTTCAGTTTGGCTGCCTACTGCATTACAATAAAATAAAGGAATTTTATATTTTAATACATTTGATTTAATCGTCGCTTTGCGATCTTCGTCATGTGTATAATCAAAAGGAGAGGCACTTAGGTTGAGTAAAATGTTAGGAGCTTGGTCCATCATTTTATCCATGGGACAAATACGGTACAATGGATTATCGCCCAAATTCCAAATATCTTCACAAATAGTAATCGCTAATTTTTGTCCTTTAAATTCAATCACCTTCCATTCGTCTGCAGGTTCGAAATACCTGTTTTCATCAAAAACATCGTAGGTCGGTAATAATGTTTTATGAACTTCAGCAACTACCTTTTGTTCATATAAGAAAAAGGCCGCGTTGTATAAATCCTTTCCTTTTTTATTTGGGTTGCGCGCAGGACTTCCAATTAAAACGCCAATGGTATCAGCTGCTTGTTTAATTACATCAATGCTTTGGTAGCATTTATTAATAAAATCTTCAAATTCAACAAAGTCCCTTGCAGGGTATCCGCATACACTCATCTCACTAAACAAAATCAAATCGGCACCTTGATTTTTTGCGGCTTCAATAGCGCCTAATATCTTTTCGGTGTTTTGTTCAAAATTACCAATATGATAGTTCTGTTGTGCAATGCAAATCTTCATGGGGCAAAGGTCGGTTTTTAACAGAAATAACCTCGCTTTTTTTGTACTTTCGAGGATGCGTTTCCTAGTTTTTATCTTATTTATCCTAATTATTGGCACCAGTTCCTGTGGGCGAATGCAAAATAACCCTGCACAAAATGCCCCTGAAATTATTTTGCCTATGGAAAGGCTGGATCAGGTATTGTTTACTATGGATACCCTTCATATCAAGGAAAGCATATTGGGAAGGAATCCCCGGTATCCATTTATAAGTGAAGTATTGTTGCAGCAAATGTTGGCGATTGATTCAAGCAATATTGAAGCAGCGTTACTTAGTTTTTTAACTGCGTATCGACCCATTTTTACAGCCGTGCAAAAAATAAATGCACCTGTAAGCGCACATCCGCAATTACAAACACTTTTTAAAAACGTGCACTATTATTTTCCAGACTACCCATTACCTAAAAAAATTATTTATTTTATTGGGCCTTTGGATGGTTTTGGAAACTCAATTGGGGCGGACTATATGGCTATTGGATTACAAATGTTTTTGGGGGATACTTCTTCCTGGTATCAATCGGAACAGATTCAAAAATACTTCCCCCCTTATATGAGTCGCAATTTTACACCCCGCTTTATTCCCATTACCGCAGCAAAAAATTTACTGCAGGATATAGCACCGAATAGTAATTTAACGCAGGGCTTAATTATTGAAATGATTGAAATGGGGAAAAGGCAATACATCTTAAAAAAAGTATTACCTGAAAACAATGACGCTGATTTATTTGGTTATAGCGCGTCACAATATGCGGCTACTATCAAAGCAGAACATGATATTTGGAACTATTTACTAAAAATGAATTTGGTTTACGCTAAGGATCCTAAAGTTGCATCGCAGCTATTAAACGAAGGGCCATTTAGCCTTTATTTTGGAAATGAAATTCCAGGTAATGTAGGCATATTTATAGGCTATCAAATAGTAAAATCATGGATGGAGCAACAATCTGAAAAAGAGCAGTCAAATTTAATTGCGTTGTTACAATTGCCAGCTGAAAAAATTTTCGCAGAAAGTAAATACAAGCCTTAAAAAATAAGAGGATCTGGTTATCTAATTAGTTGAGTTTGACTGGCGCCACCATTTTAAATGATGGAATATTTACATGAATAAGGTCCTTAGTATCGATGTTCTCCATGGTATAGTGTCCTTGCATTTTCCCTAATTCACTTTTTAAATGACAGCCACTTACATATTGGTAATTTTGACCTGGCATGATTAAAGGTTGTACACCAACAACCCCTTCTCCTTCTACTACACGAAATTCACTATTACTATCATATACTTCCCAATAGCGTTTTAATAATTTTACAGGGAATGAATTGTGGTTTTCGATAGTGATACGGTAGGCAAACATGTACTCATTTTGCAAAGGGTTACTATAATCTTTTTGGTAAAAAGTTTCGATACTTACTTCGACGCCTTCTGAAATTTTAGAGACCATATTATGTCGTTTCCTCAAATACCCTGCAGAGAATACTGCGTAGTAAAAATAGCGTAAAATGGGTCTGATTTTACAAAATAGGAAGCAATTTTTTTTTAAACAACAGCCAAGTCGCGTAACTTTGCGCCATCGAATCAGTTAGGTAGGGTTTTTGCCTAAAATTTTCGCTAAAAAACACGAAACAAATGAAAATCGCAGTTGCAAAAGGGGATGGAATTGGACCAGAAATCATGGAAGTGGTTATTGCTATTTTTAATGCCGCTAAAGTGCCCATGATATATGAGATGGTGGACATGGGTAAGTGGGTTTTTGACAAGGGATTTAGTAATGGCATGACCCCTGAAGCCAAGCAAACTATCGAAGATTTAGGCATATTATTTAAAGGTCCGATGGAAACCCCAAAGGGGAAGGGTGTCAAAAGTGTGAATGTAACTGCAAGAAAAACCTGGAATACTTACGCAAACGACCGAAAATTTCAAACATTAAGCGGGGTAGATACTGTTTTTAGTAAAGCAGGAATTCCTATCGACCTGACTATTGTAAGAGAAAATATTGAAGATACTTACGGAGGAATTGAGCATATGCTTACGCAAGATGTTGCATTGGGCCGCAGATTTATAACGCGTCCGGGAAGTGAACAAGTAATTCGTTATGCATTTGAAATGGCCAAGAAAAAAGGTGCACGTCGTATTACTTGTGGGCACAAGGCCAATATCATGAAATTAACTGATGGCTTATTTCTTGAAGTATTTAAAGAAGTAGCTAAAGAATATCCTGAATTAAAATCGGATGATGTGATTGTGGATGACTTATGTATGAAATTAGTAAGCCGTCCTGATTTGTTTGATGTGATTGTTTTAACCAATTTGCAAGGAGATATTGTAAGTGACCTATGCGCTGGACTAGTTGGTGGACTTGGTTTTGCGCCCTCTGCAAATATTGGGGATCATATTTCAATTTTTGAAGCAGTACATGGCACTGCACCAGATATTGCAGGAAAAAATATTGCCAACCCTACTTCATTATTATTAAGTGGCCTAAGTATGCTTCGACACTTGGGATTGATGGAGCAAGCAGTGGTGATTGAAAATGCATTATTGTATACTTTAGAGTCAGGAGTGCATACCGGTGACTTTGGCGATAAAAATATTCCTTCCGTAAATACCACGGTATTTGCACAAGCGATTATTGATAATTTTGGCAAACAACCCAAGCACAATCCAAAACCATTCTTGCCTAATTTTTATGTAACGCCCACGAATTTTAAATTGGAATACAACCCAATGTTGCAAAGTGATTTAAGAGATCATCATAAAATTGTTGGGGTTGATTTTTTTATTGAAAGTGCGGATCAACCAAAAGTAATTGCGGATAAATGTTTGAGACATGCAAGCGAAAGTCTTAAGTTGGTCACCATTACCAATCGCGGCACACAGGTATGGCCATCAGGTTCAGTTTTTACCAATTTGGTGAACCAATTTTATTGTCGTTTTGAAACCGTGAATGAAGCCCCACTATCACAGGATCAGGTCATTGATTTGTACCGGTCTTTGGCCAAGGATTTCAAAATTTGTTCCTTAGAAGTACTTAATATGTGGGCTGATAAAAAAGCGTATGGTTTGGCCCAAGGTCAGTAGTTAGGCATGATTTAAAGCTTTCGGCTTTAAATTGTTTGTTTTTACTACAAATTTCCCTTTTTTCGGCTTGAAAAAAACCATTTTTAGTGTAATTTCACCATTCATTTACAAAATATTCTTTTACCTATGGCTGAAGTTATCTTAATGCCCCGTTTGAGTGATACAATGACTGAAGGAGTTATTGCTGCTTGGCATAAAAAAGTGGGGGATACTGTTAAAAAAGGAGATTTATTAGCCGAAATTGAAACGGATAAAGCAACCATGGAATTGGAGAGCTATCAACAAGGTGTTTTATTACATATAGGTACACCGCGTGGTGGCAAATTGCAAGTCAATGATTTATTAGCCATTATTGGAACTGCTGGTGAAGATGTTTCTGCTTTAGTAGCACAAAATACAAACTCGGTACAAAATACTAATGAGGCGCCTGTAACAATAGCTGTTCCTGAAAATACAAAAGTGGAAACAGCTGCTGCTCTTATAGCTGCAAGTTCAGATAATATTGATTTTAGTAAGATGGATGAAGTGGTTTTAATGCCACGCTTAAGTGATACCATGACAGAGGGTGTGATAGCAGGATGGCAAAAAAAGGTAGGAGATGCAGTAAAAAAAGGAGAAATTTTAGCGGATATTGAAACGGATAAAGCGACCATGGAATTAGAATCCTATAAAGATGGGATTTTATTATACCAAGGAGCACAAGCAGGAGAGAAAATTTTAGTGAATCAATTGTTGTGTATCATCGGCCAACCTGGATTAGATATTGATGCAATCGTAAAGTCGGTAAAAAATGCAACAGATAGTCCTGCGGCTTCGGCACCAGCTGCGCAAGAATCAAAAGCGATAGTAGCAACACCAGCGCCAACTGCAGCTCCTGTAGTAGCAGCGCTAGTAGCGCCCGCCGCTTCGGTTGTGAATGAAGGACGAATTTTTGCTTCACCACTTGCGAAAAAAATAGCAAAAGAAAAAGGGGTGGATTTAAAATATGTGAAAGGATCAGGGGAGCATGGAAGAATTACTAAAACTGATTTAGATAACTATACACCAGCAAGTGCAAACACTTATACAGCTTCGGCGCCAATAGGGCAAGTAAGTTTTGAGGATACACCAGTATCACAAATGCGTAAAGTAATTGCGAAGCGTTTAAGCGAAAGTTTATTTACCGCGCCTCATTTTTATTTGACGATGAAAATAAATATGGATGCAGTAGTGGAGGCACGTGCAATGGTTAATGAAACTTCTCCAGTTAAAATAAGCTTTAATGATTTTATCGTTAAAGCAGTAGCGCTTTCATTAAAGCAACATCCTAAAGTAAATAGTAGTTGGTTGGGTGATGTAATTCGCACCAATCATCATGTAAATATTGGCATTGCGGTAGCAGTGGAGGAAGGTTTGTTGGTTCCTGTACTTCGTTTTGCAGATGGCTTAAGCTTATCGCAAATCAGTGTTTCTGTTAAGGAGTTCGCGAAAAAAGCAAAAGATAAAAAATTACAACCAGCCGATTGGGAAGGAAGTACTTTCACTATTTCTAACTTAGGTATGTTTGGTATAGATCAGTTCACGGCAATCATTAATACACCAGACGCTTGTATTTTAGCAGTAGGTGGTATTGCACAAGAACCGATTGTGAAAAATGGTCAAATTGTACCTGGAAATGTTATGAATGTAAGCTTAAGCTGTGATCACCGCGTAGTGGATGGCGCAACAGGGTCTGCATTCTTACAAACATTAAAAAGTTATTTAGAAGCACCGATTAAAATGTTTATTTAAAATAGCTGAGCAAGTATAAGCACTTAAAATTTATTGAAAGGCTCCGTTATTCTACAAGTAACGGAGCCTTTTTTACATGCTAGCGTCAATGAAAGTATATATTTTTGAATGAGCAGTCGTTAAATATATTATTTGTTTAAATTAACAACATATTGAATGAAAAAATTATTACATGTTTTAAATAATTTCGAAAAGCAGGCACCGCTTTATTTAACTAATAATCAAATGGTATCTGAAGCAAATGTTGGATGGCATATCATGCATAGTTGCTTGGTGATTACTTCAATTACAGAAGCAATCAGGAAGTCAGATCCTTCACTATATAAAAAGAAGTTTAGTTGGAAAGCATTTTTTGTATTGCTTTTTAATAAAATTCCTAGAGGTAAAGCAAAAGCACCCTCTTTCACACAACCTGCCAATGAAGTCTCGATGGACATGGTATTGCAGCAAATAGCAGATGCGCACAAAAGTGCTGCATTGCTTTTAACGGTAAATAAAAATAAATATTTTACACATCCTATATTTGGAGACCTCAAATTGCCAACTGCGATTAAATTTTTATACGTGCATACCTACCATCACGAGAAAATAATAAGAGATATTTTAAAATAAGATGATTAAAAAATCCCCGCTCGATGCATCGAGCGGGGATTTTTAGGTTGCGACTTTGCTAATTACCTATTAGTCTAAATCGCAACCAATAGGAGCCCCAGGGGCAATGTTTACTGGTTTTGGCAGACTCACTTTATCAGGGCTCTTAATTCTTTCTATGGCATATTGATAATGTGCAGTATGCATTGGATCCGATTTAGTGAGTGTTTCTAACTTAGCCTTTAATTGTTTTAATCTTTGTTGGGTGATACTGCGTACTTCATAGTTCGCATCCGTACTTTGACTTACCCCAATCAACCAATGAAGTGTTTGTTGTTGTGTTTGTTGCTGAATGCTTCCAGCCAAGCCATTGGGTATTTTTGTATACCAAGTATTTTGGAGTATTTGGTCAAGTACGTCATCCCAACCTATCACACCAGCCCTTGCTTTATTTTGTACCAAACGATTAGCGCGCTCCACATTAAATAAGAAGCCTAATTCAAAATCAGCCAATGCTTCAGCTGCACTTAATGCATCAAAGCTCATGCCAGTTCTTTTTTCAAAAAGTTCACCAACGCCGTACAATAAAGGAGGACGTGGTGGAATCAATTGTAAAATGCTTTCAGGTAAGGTTAAAGTTTCTGCACTCAAACATTTGAGTGCTGCTTTTAAAGCGTTTTTTTGTAATTCATTGGATAAAATGGTTGGTTTTATTTGATTTGCATCTCCACGAATGCTATAGGTATAGTTGATGCCACCTATCACTTTGGTTACAGCTTCATATTGATAACGGTGGTAGTTATACAAGGGAACTAATACATCCTCCAATTTTGATAATGGGGTGCCATTTGGTATCGCTTGTTCACCAAACTGACTCATTGCTTTTTTTCTGACTTCAATCACTTGATTTAATCCAGCAACAGCATCTGCTTGGTTATCCCATAAATGGGCATTTGGATGAAAACCACTTACCGATCTAGCATCAGCATCAGCAATAAATTGTAAACCATTTTTTGAGTTCTCAATCAATAAATTTTTCAATGCTTTACTTTCATCAATGGATTTGTCAAAATCTTGATAGCCATAGGTTATAGCACGTTTGTCCCATTCGCCAATTTCATTGGTATAGATATCTGAAAAATCAATAGCTCCTTTGTCATTCACAAACACATTGGGATGCGGGTAATCCATGACCGATGCACGATTATTGAAGCTTGATGCATAATTATGTTGCAGTCCTAAAGTATGACCCACTTCATGTGCTGCTAATTGTCTCAATCTATGTAGAGCTGCAGTGCGCATTTTATCGGTGACTGGCTCCCCATTAATATAGGGTGATAAAAGTGCTGTAAATATTAAATAATCCTGTCTTACTCTAAGTGAACCTAATGTAACTTGGCCTTTTATAATTTCACCGGTTCTTGGATCGGAGATCGTGGCACCATAACTCCATCCGCGGGTGGACCGGTGTACCCAGTTAATCATATTGTAACGTATATCCATTGGGTCAGCGCTGTCGGGCAGCATTTGTACTTGAAATGCATTTTTATAGCCTGCTGCTTCGTAGGCTTGATTCCACCATCTTGCACCATCCAATAATGCAGTACGGATAGGTTCAGGTGTGCCATTATCTAAATAATATATAATTGGCTTTACTGCTTCACTCATCGCAGCAGTTGGATTTACTTTATTTAAGCGGTGTCTACTGATAAACATTTTTTGAATGGGTTCGCTAATGTCACTACCATAATCAAAATAAGTAATTCCAAAATAGCCACTTCTAATATCATACACCCTTGGCTTGTATTTATTATCGGGTAATGCAACAAAGCTGTGGTGCATTCTTAATGTGATTGCTTCAGTAGATGGCGCAACTGCTTGTACAAATCTTCCGGCATCGGAACCGCCTACAAAAGTGAGTGAGGCTTCAAACTCAGAATTATTCGGAAAGTTTTTTGTGTTATTAATATAGATAGCAGAGCGTCCTTCACTCAAGGTATACGTACCTTGTTTCATTTTTCTAATTTTATCGGCAGCGTTATGTGCATCTCTTAAAAAAAAGGAAGTGGCATCTACTAATACAGTATTACCATCTTCGGCTTCTACTGTAAAATTAAAAAGTACTGATTGTGCAAATGATTCATTTACAGCTTTTTGTTCTCTTGGGTCATTGGTCACAGCACGATAGTCTAAATTAGGTTGTGTTAGTAATACTTTTTTACCTACGCGACTAAAATAAACAATTCTTGAATCGCCTATTTGGCCTCTGTCTAATCCAATATCATTTGATCCAAGCCCTGCTGGCAGTGAGTTTACATATAAGAATTGACTATTCCATTTGTCAATGACTAAATAAATTTTTCCTTGCGTAGCGTCCCAGTAATAATTATAATAGCCTTTACGCAATTCCATGTTTTTTGTTTTTTCATTGATGGGATTAGTTTGCGCTTGTAATAGGAAAGGGAAAAATAATAGTAATAATAAGTTTTTCATACATTTTGTTTTGACAATAAAAAAATCCTCCCATTCGCGCGTTCGGAATGGAAGGATTAAGATATGAATTTTACCGCTAATTTAAGCAGTAGGTGTATCAGTGGTAGGTTCTGTAAAAAGCGTTGGCGCTACAACAGCTGCTTCAACAACAACAGGAGATGGAGCTGCTTTCTTAGGAGCTACTTTTTTTGCTACCTTCTTAGGAGCCGCTTTTTTAGCTGCTTTTTTAGGAGCTACTTTTTTTGCTACCTTCTTAGGAGCCGCTTTCTTAGCTGCTTTTTTAGGAGCTACTTTTTTTGCTGCTTTTTTAGGAGCTACTTTTTTCTTAGGAGCCGCTTTCTTAGCTGCTTTTTTAGGAGCTACTTTTTTCTTAGGGGCTGCTTTTTTTGCCGCTTTCTTAGGAGCCGCTTTCTTAGTTGCTTTTTTAGGAGCTACTTTTTTCTTAGGGGCTGCTTTTTTTGCTGCTTTCTTAGGAGCCGCTTTCTTTGTTACTTTTTTAGGAGCTACTTTTTTCTTAGGGGCTGCTTTTTTTGCTACTTTTTTCTTGCTTGACTTTGCCATAATGATTATTTAATTTAGTTAGTAAAGTTGATTTTGATAAAATTACATTCTTTTATTTAAACAAAATAAAATCTATTCATCTATTTAATAATAGATTTGTAACATGAAATCACCAGTCACCTTAGTGGTAGGGGCATCGCCCAATTCGGAACGCTATAGTTTTTTAGCGACTAGTTTATTAAACGAACATGGAATATCGGTATATCCTTATGGGATTAAAAAAGGAATGATAAACGAAATCCCCATTTTAAATGAATGGCCAAGCCAAATTCCTATAGATACGGTCACTTTATACCTTGGTTCCGAAGCCCAAACGGAATACATTGACCAAATTTTAGCCCTAAAGCCCCGTCGTATTATTTTCAATCCAGGTACTGAAAATCCAGTATTAGCTGGACTTGCAGCTAAAAATGGCGTTCAAACATTAGAAGTTTGCACACTTGTTTTATTAAAAACGGGGCAATATTAATTTTTATACTGTCCCCAATTGGATTTATCCAAACTACGGTATTGAATGGCTTCGCTAATGTGGTTTATTTGAATAGTTTGACTGTTATCTAAGTCGGCAATACTTCGACTCACTTTTATAATACGGTCAAAAGCCCTTGCACTTAGCTGAAATTTTTCCATAGCCATTTTTAAAATGGCCTCTCCCTCGCTAGTTATGTTACAATATTTTTTTAGCTGACTACTATTCATTTGTGCATTGGTGTAGGTCCCAATCTCATTTTTAAATCGGTGAGCTTGAATTTCTCTTGCATTTTTGACCCTGCTAGCGATTGTTTCAGAAGATTCTTCCTGTTTTGAGGCCCTTAACTCATTATAAAGTACGGGTACCACCTCAATATGCATATCAATGCGATCTAATAAGGGTCCGGAAATTTTATGCATATATTTTTGAATTAAAGCTGGACTGCAGTGACATTCCTTTTTCGGATGGTTGTAATAGCCACAAGGGCATGGGTTCATAGCCGCCATCAACATAAATCGAGCAGGGAAAGTGACACTCATTTTGGCTCTGGCGATACAAACGACACCTTCCTCCATGGGTTGCCGAAGCACTTCAATGACTGATCTATTAAATTCGGGAAGTTCATCTAAAAATAATACTCCATTATGCGCTAATGAAATTTCACCAGGTTGTGGATGGCTCCCGCCACCAATCAATGCTATGGCCGATAGACTATGATGGGGATGTCTGAATGGCCTACTTCGTAATAATTTATTTACGGCATCCAATTTTCCAGTGATACTATATATTTTACTGGTTTCTAATGCTTCCATTTGATTTAATGGGGGTAGAATGGAAACAATGCTTTTAGCCAACATAGTTTTCCCGGCGCCAGGAGGCCCAATCATAATGATGTTATGACTACCTGCACTCGCAATTTCTAAGGCACGTTTTACATTTTCCTGTCCTTTTACATCTGAAAAATCGGTTACTGATTTTGGTTCATTATCCTGAACCAGTCTAGTTCTCTTGATGGGCGATTTTGTATTTGGATTCGCAATAAAATCAACGACTTCGTTTAAGTTTTCAAAACAGTAAATATTCATATCATCCACCAATGCAGCCTCGGCCGCATTTTCATTAGGAAGTAAAATGCCTAAAAAGCCATCTGCCTTTGCTTGCATGGCCATGGCGAGAACGCCTTTGATAGGATATAGTTTGCCATCTAAGCCCAATTCACCCATCATGATATACTTATCAATTAAATGAATTGGGGCGATTTGTTCAGATGCTGCTAATATGCCAATGGCGATGGGTAAATCAAATGCAGCCCCCGTTTTTTTTAATTCAGCGGGCGATAAATTGATGACCAATTTAGTTCGTGGCATTCTAAAGCCATTTGCTTTAATAGCACTTTCGGTTCGGTCCAAACTTTCCTTTACTGAGCTATCAGGCAAGCCTAAAATGCAATAGCCTTGCCCCATACTTACATTTACTTCAATAGTGATTGCAACGGCGTCAATACCCATTAAGGCACTTCCTTTTGTTTTTACAAGCATACTTTTTGCTTGAAACTACCTTTGAAAGTGGGTGGCTATTAAGTATTAATACTTGTTTTTCGTCATGTTATTCAGCAGGTCAACCACGCCTTCTCTTTCTAAAATTAAATAGCCCAATCGGTCTTGGCTGACCCCCTGTTTTAGTTGGTAATGAAATACGAGCTCCTTTTGACGGACCTCGGTTTCAAAATAACTGAATTGAATATTATCATATTTTTTTAGTCCATCACTTATCTCATACAAATGGGTGGAGATAACAAATATGCTATTTCTTAAATATTGCAGGCCTTCAATCACGGCAGTACTGCATTTCATAGCGTCTTGGATATTGGTTCCCTTAAAAAGCTCATCAATTAATACAAAGTATTTTTTACCATCTATAATTTTTTCAATCGTATTTTTTATTCTTTGCACCTCATTAAAAAAATAACTTTCCCCTTTGACTATATTGTCAGCAATAGTTAGGTTGGTAATAAGTCCATCAAATAAAGAGAGGGTCACTTTTTTTGCCGGCGCTCCAATACCCACATGTGCTAAATATATCACAATGCCTAGGGTTTTAATAAATGTGCTTTTACCAGCCATGTTGGCCCCAGTCAAAAAAAACAAATTAGTTTGACTGGAAAGTGAAATGGTATTATCAACGGGATTTGGAACCAGTGGATGTATCGCCGATACTACTTCAAGTAGGGGTGTTTCACTTTTGATCCAAGTAGGAAAAACAAAATTGAATTTTTTTGTAGCCATTGCCATACTATAATAGGCATCTAATTCAAAAAAATACTGCAGTAATTGTAAGGTGTTATTTTTATAATGGTTCCGAAAAAAATAAGCCAGCGTTAGCAGTTTTTGTGGATTGGCTAAAGTGCTTTGTGCATTTAAGTTGGCTAAAGACGGATGCTGCACTAATTTTTTTATGTTTTGAACCAAAGTAGCAACAATTGGGTTTTCGTTTTTATTTTCGAAAACAAGTAGCCAATTATTTAAATTTTCATAAAACAGGATTAAATGCTCTAGTGAATATTTTAATAAGGCATAGTCAGCGCCATTGATATATTGGTACCAATAGGCACCAGGATAACTAATTTGTGTTGGGATGGGTTTAAATGCAGTTCCAAAAAACTTTTCAATCACTAGGGTAGTACCATTGGTGATTTTCATTTCATGTACAAAGTCAATTTCATTGATAAAAACAACAATAGCCTTTTGGCGCTTTTCAATGGCTTCAATGGAATTTAATGGATGCGCAAGATATTGATCTAACTGCTCCTTACCGCCATTGGATTTGCAAAAATTAAGATGTGAAATAAGGCCTTCCGATTCATCCGTATCAAATAAGCCGATATCTTTTAATGTAATTTTATCTACCAGCATAACTATTACATTTAGCTTCTGGCAAATTGAATTCTTTGGCCTTTTTGACTTTCATCAAATTTACCCTCCTGATAAGCCAAATGGCCATTCACAAATGTGGCGTGAATTTGGTAAGGAAATTGCGTTCCTAAAAGCGGACTCCATCCGCATTTGTATAAAATATTTTCATTGGTGATCGTATAGGGTGCTTCCTTTACTAATACCAAGTCGGCGTAATAACCTTCTCTAATAAACCCGCGCTCTTTTATTTGAAAACAGGTGGCAACAGCATGACTCATCTTTTCCACCATTTTCTCAATGGTCAACTTTCCCTCTTTCACATATTTCATCATCAACATAACGGGGTGTTGCACTAATGGCAGTCCTGCATGCGCATGGGCATAATCGCCTTGCTTTTCATCCCAGGTATGGGGTGCATGGTCGGTTGCAATAACATCTAATTGGTCATTCAATAAGCCTTCCCATAAAGCTGCTCTATTTTCAGGTGCTTTTATGGCAGGGTTACATTTAATTAAATTGCCTTTAGTAGCGTAATCATCAGCAGTAAAATGTAAATGGTGAACACATACTTCTGAGGTAATACGCTTGTCGGCTAATGGAAGCATGTTTGAAAATAACTGTAATTCCTTTGCAGTACTTATGTGTAAAATATGCAAACGGCTATTAAATTTTTTTGCTAATTGAATCGCTTTGAAGGAGGATTCAAAACAAGCTTCTTCGTTGCGGATAATAGGATGGTCGGAGGGTTCAAGGATGGGTTTAACTGCTTCCAGTGCTGCCTTATTTTTTTTAATAATACTTTCCTCTTCGCAATGGGTGGCAATCAATAATTCAGAACCTTCAAATATTTTTTCTAAAACAAGTGGGTTATCTACTAGTAAGTTTCCTGTGCTGGACCCCATAAATATTTTTACACCACAAACTTCATTTTTCTTTTCATTGGTCCGTAGTACCTCTTCCCAATTATCCTGAGAAGTGCCCATGAAAAAAGAGTAATTAGCGAGTGCATTTTGTGCGCCAATTTGATATTTATCTTCCAATAATGTTTGGTTAAAAACAGGGGGCACCGTATTGGGCATTTCCATAAAGCTAGTAACACCGCCAGCAACCGCCGCTTTGGATTCAGTATAAATATTGGCCTTATGGGTTAAGCCGGGTTCTCTAAAATGCACTTGATCATCAATAGCACCAGGTATTAGATACATGCCCTCGGCATTAATTTCAGTGACGCCATTGGGTGTTTCAAGGGATGTTGCAATTTTATCAATACGGCCATCTTTAATGAGTACATCCCCATTCATTTTTTTCTCTTCATTAACGATAATGGCATTTTTAATGATATAGTTGCGCATCGAATTTAGTTTTCAAGATGGATGGTGAAATAAATAAAGTTGGCGTTTATTTTATTTACATTATTGAGCAAGGATTCAGGACCTGTTCCTGTATTATTTTTTAAATTTGTTAACCCATAGGAAAATTTAAGTTCTGGGGATATGGTTACATATTTTAAATAAAAGCTCAATCCTAAGCCAAATTCATATCCTACATCCGTACCATTTAATAAAGCTTTATAGGGCGCGCCATTAATACTGCTACTTACTTTTGAACTTGATAAATCAAAATCTGCCTTGCCACCTCCAAATACATAGTGGCGCATGATTGATTTGTAACCCAATGCGGTATATCTATCTGACTGTAATTTTAACACAATGGGTAGTGTGATGATGGTGGATGGAATAGCTATAGAATCTGCCACATTAACATACAAGTTATTTGGCGCAGAAAAACTAATTGTTTTTGAACCACCAATTAATAACATGGGGTTCGCTCTCAATAATAAGTGGTTGCTTAGCTTTAATGTACCTGACAAACCTAAGTTTAAATTACCACTATTGCTTGTTGTAATTCTATTTGCAATGTTTGTGGTTTGATTATTAAAATAAGCGCTTCGCTCAAAGTTTAAACTATTCATTCCATAACCTAAACTTATCCCTAAATAGTAAGGCATGTCGTCATGGTCAGGTTGAAACACTTCATTTTTTTGCGCATTAACCGATAATGAAGTCAATATCAGTAGTGCAATGCTGATTATTTGTTTCCGCAATAGATACTGCATATGCCTAAGCTTAATTTTTGTTGATAAATATTTTTAAATCCTGCTTTTTCTAAGATACTTAAAAAAGCCTTTCCTTCCGGAAATGCTGCTACACTTTCGTTTAAATAAGAGTAGGCAGCTTTATTACCAGAGAATATTTTGCCAATATTTGGGGTAATCCAATTCATATAAAGCTGATAAATAGGCTTAAACCAAAACTGGCTAGGTTGTGAAAATTCAAGAATGACTATTTTGCTTCCTGGTGTTAGCACTCGGTTAATTTCAGTCAAACCTTTTTCCAGATCTGCAAAATTACGAACCCCAAATGCAACCATGGCACCATCAAAAGTATTTTCCGCAAACGGTATTTCCGTACTGTCTCCTTGCTTTAATTGAATGAAATCGTTTAATCCTTTTTGGGCAATTTTTATCCTTCCATATTGCATCATGCCTTCGGAAATATCCATTCCTGTAATTTGCTTAGGTTTAATTTGCTTATGGGCCATTAATGCCATATCTGCGGTACCCGTGGCAACATCCAATAAATGATGGATGGGGGCACCTTTAAAATTGGCGATGGCTTTTTTTCGCCAAATTTGATCAATACCTAAGCTCAAAAACCGATTCAAAAAATCATATTTTTTTGCAATAGCATCAAACATGGATGCTACTTGCTCCTTTTTACTAGCTTGGCTATTACTATCTGGAACAATATTGTCGTGGGCATATTGGCTCATGGGGCAAAGATACCAAATTTGTATAAGCTTTATCCATGGCGCACTAGTTCTTAACAATTACTTTTATCTTCGTATCCAATGAAGGCAAGGATTTATAAATCAACTGGTAGCTGGTACTCCGTAAAATCGGAGGAGGGCTTATTTTATCAGGCGCGTATTAAGGGCGTCATAAAATTAGATGCCATTTCCTCTACGAATCCTATTGCTGTTGGAGATTGGGTCGATTATGAAATGGAAAATGTAGATCAAAATTCGGTCATGATTACCCATATTATTGATCGAGATAATTATGTGGCCAGGCAATCTCCCCATAATAAAAGACAGCAACATATTATCGCCTCCAATTTAGATCAGTCTATTTTATTAGCCACCTTAAAATCACCTAAAACCTCACAAGGGTTTATAGATCGATTTTTGGTTTCCTGTGAGGCTTTTCATATTCCGGCAATGATTGTTTTTAATAAATCAGATATTTATGGGCCTGCAGAAATGGAAGTGTATGACCAATTTAAAAAAATGTATGAAGCCGTTGGATATAAAGTTTTTTTAATAAGTATTGAAAAGGACCAAGGCTTAAATATAATTAAAGAATTATTGAATGGTAAAACCACCTTGGTGAGTGGGCATAGTGGTGTTGGAAAATCTTCTTTTATTAATTATTTATTTCCTGATTTGGATTTAAACACACAAGAGGTAAGTGAGTGGAGTGGGAAGGGGATGCATACTACCACTTTTGCGCAGATGTATGACTTGCCTGAATCAGGTTCGGTTATTGATACACCAGGTATGCGTGAATTGGGCTTGGTGAATTTAGAAAAAGAAGAATTAGCGCAATATTTTCCAGAAATGCGTGAAAAAATGCAGGGCTGCCAATTTAATAATTGCCAACATATCAACGAGCCAGGATGTGCGGTGAAAGCAGCTGTAGAAAAAGGAATTATTTCTGAAGCGCGCTTTTTTAGTTATGTTGATTTATGGCATGGCATTGAAGGCCCGAAGTATTAATACTTATTTTTTTGGCGCTTCATTATGTTCCGAAAACCAACTGGAATATTTTACATAGTTGTCTGCGATCCTATTTATTTCGCCACTAATTAATGCTTCTGAAACCATCTTTACTTTTTTTGCGGGTACGCCAGCATAAATACTTCCTGCTTCCACAATAGTACCTTCCAATACTACTGCACCCGCAGCAATAATTGCATTTGAATGTACTACACATGCATCCATTACGATACTTCCCATGCCAATTAATACATTATCATGTATGGTGCAACCATGCACTAGGGCATTGTGACCAATGGAAACATTATTTCCAATATTGGTGGGATGCTTTAAATAAGTGCAATGAATGACTGCGCCATCCTGCACATTAACCTTATTGCCCATTTTTATATAATGGACATCCCCTCTTAAAACGGCATTGAACCAGATGGAGCAATCCTCCCCCATAATAACATCTCCAACAATGGTGGCGTTGGGTGCAATAAAACAATTTTCACCAAATTGTGGATGTTTCCCTTGAACTGTGAGTATGGTTGCCATAAAAATGCGACTTTTGTACTGCAATTTAATAGTTATTATGTCCAGCATTAACAATAGACAACTTTTTTTTTCTCATTTAGCGCA
>SHWT01000043.1 GCA_009693715.1 Chitinophagaceae bacterium | reverse complement strand
CTTGCAAATAGGTCAAGTGGTGGGACAGAAAAAAAATGAAACTGTTCGGTATTTTATTCATAAAACCAATCAATCCGTTCTTATTGACGGCATTATGAATGACGCTGCCTGGACTAAAGCGATGGTCGTTGACAATTTTAATATGGTGTTACCCATGGACACCAGCAAGGCCCTAGTTAAAACGGAGGTTAGAATGACTTATGATGATAATAATTTATACCTCATCGCTGTTTGTGATAAGATTGGAGACGGTGTTGATGTTGTTGAATCCTTAAAAAGAGATTGGGCTTTTGGGAAAAACGACAACTTTATTGTTTTTATGGATACCTATGGCGATATGAACAGTGGATTTGCATTTGGTGTTAATGCCGCTGGAGCGCAGTGGGATGGTACCATGTATGATGGGGGAAGTGTAGATTTAAACTGGGATAATAAATGGACAACAGGAAGCACTTCAGATAAAAATAAATACATCATTGAAGCCGCCATTCCCTTTACATCTATTAGATATAAAGAAGGCAAGATGGAGTGGGGAATTAATTTTAGTAGAAATGATTTAAAGAGTACCGAAAAATCGGCATGGGCTCCCGTACCAAGGCAATTTCCAACAGCTTCCTTATCCTATGCAGGAGTATTAGTTTGGGATGCACCACCCCCTACGGCAAAAAATAATTTTTCACTAATTCCTTATTTTAAAACCAGTGTCGCTAAAGAGTATACCAATGCGGCTGGTCAAAAAATTACCCAAGCAAGTTTGGTTGGGAAAGATGCGGGCTTGGATGCAAAAATAAGTTTATCCTCCTCCCTAAATTTGGATTTAACATTGCATCCCGATTTTTCACAAGTGGAAGTAGATCGTCAAGTAACTAACCTAAGTCGTTTTGAATTATTTTTTCCTGAAAGAAGGCAATTCTTTTTAGAAAATGCAGACTTATTTTCAAATTTAGGATTCCCTAATACCCGTCCTTTTTTCTCAAGACGCATTGGATTAAATACCGATATTGATTTTGGTGCAAGGTTAAGTGGTCGCATTAATAAAAATTGGCGGATGGGACTAATGGATATTAAAACAAGTACCAATGATGCTATTAATTTGGCGAGTCAAAACTTCACCGTGATGGCGCTGCAAAGAAAATTATTTAAAAAATCAAGTATTGAATTATTTTATATTGACAGAACAGCATTAGAATTTAGCGGAAAAACAAATGAATCAGGTGGTTGTAATTGCGTTTATCAACACGATGGCAATGCCTTTAATCGCAATATTGGTTTTGAATATTATTTAGCGCCACCCAATAATACATTTTCAGGAAAAACAATTTTTATAAAATCATTTACACCCAATGCTACTGGGAATGATTTTTTAAACGCGGCTAATTTTCAATACAATCAACGTAAATGGATATTGTCATGGCAACATGAAATTGTAGGTGAAAACTATAATGCCGAAGTAGGTTATGTTCCCAGAAATAATTACATAAAATTTAACCCGAGTATAATACGTTTGTTTTTTCCTAAAAGTGGTTCAATATTAAGTCATGGACCACAGATTACTTCCACTCATTATTACAATAATAATTTTTCTTCAACCGATTATAGCAATACTTTCATTTACTTAATTACTTACAGAGACAAAAGCACGCTATCGGCGGTTGCGCAAAACACATTTGTAGAACTGCTATCCCCTTTTGACCCAACACGTATTGGAAAGCTTCCTTTAGAAAAAGGAACAAAGCACGAATGGACAAATATTGGATTTGACTGGATATCGGCACCACAATATACATTTACTTATAGCCTATCCACAAGAGTAGGTGGCTATTATGCCAATGGGAATTTATTAAGTATCTCAGGAAATATAGGTTATCGTATTCAACCCTACGTAAATATTGATTTTTCAAGCACATATAATCAAATAAAATTGCCCAATCCATGGGGAAACAACAATTTTTTATTGCTAGGTCCAAAAGTAGATGTCACATTTAGTAAAAAATTGTTTTTTACCGCCTTTTTTCAATACAACGAACAAACAAAAAACATTAACTTCAATACACGATTTCAGTGGAGATACAAGCCTGTTTCAGATTTGTTCATTGTATACACTGACAACTATTATATAGGGCCTGTATTTGTGAAAAATAGAGCGGTGGTATTAAAGTTTACTTATTGGTGGAATAAATAAAAAAATAGAAAGCATGAAAAAGCAACTTTTAATCATTTCCCTTTTTTGTTTTGCAACTATTGCAAGCAAAGCAAATGTGCGATTACCTAATATCATTGGATCACATATGGTATTACAACAAAAGTCAACGGTTAAGTTATGGGGTTGGTCAGCCCCTGGTGAAAGCATCACCATAAAAGTAAGTTGGGATACCACTACTTATAAAGTGGTTGCAGGCAGAGACGCAAAATGGATCACTTCCATAAAAACGCCAGAAGCCGGCGGATCCTATGCAATTACTATTAAGGGGAATAATTTGATTAAGTTGGAGGATGTATTAATTGGAGAAGTATGGTTATGTGGTGGTCAAAGTAATATGGAATGGTCTGGCGATCAGAATTTACCAGAAAGCAAAGCGGAAGCGCCTAATGCCACCAATAATAAAATTCGATTTTTTTACGTGCCTAAATCAACGGCCGCTTTCCCACAAGATTATGTGGAAGGAAAATGGATGGTTTGCACGCCTGAAGAGATGATACATTTTAGTGCGATTGGCTATTTTTTCGGAAAAAATTTATTTGAAAAATTAAATTGCCCAGTAGGTTTGATTAATTCAAATTGGGGCGGCACCCCTGCTGAAACATGGACACCTGAGTATGTTATCAATAATGATCAAATTATAAAAAAAGGTGCCGATGCTTTAAAACCATCTGATTCGTGGCCTAATAAAACTGCACTTGCTTACAATGCAATGATTTATCCAATTACAAATTATACCATTGCAGGTGCCATCTGGTATCAAGGGGAAAGTAATACGCAAACTTTTTATGCGTATGAAAAATTATTCACAGGCATGATTGAGGCATGGCGCCAACAGTGGAATAAAGCCTTCCCATTCTATTTTGTACAAATTGCGCCCTATACTTATGGCTTTAAAAATATTGGCGCATTACTAAGAGAAACACAAACCAAAGCTGCAGCATATCCGAATACAGGTATGGTTGTTATTTCCGATTTAATTCCTGATACCACTAATATTCATCCTATACTTAAAAAAGAAGTAGCAGTTCGCCTAGCTAACTTGGCGCTTAATAAAACCTATGGTTATAACCAAATTGTTTGCGAAAGTCCCCTATACGCTTCCCATAAAATTGAAAAAGATAAAATTAAAATTCAATTTACAAATACGAACAATGGCATTGTTGCAAATGGAAATGAAATTACTTGTTTTGAAATTGCCGGAGCTGATAAAATATTTTATCCAGCACAAGCAAAAATTGAAAACAGTGAAGTAGTGGTGTTCAATAAAAATATAAAATCACCAGTAGCTGTTCGATTTGCATTTAACAATACGGCAATACCAAATTTGTTTAGCAAAGAAGGATTGCCTATTAATCTTTTCAGAACAGATGATTGGGAAATGGACAGGAGTCAAATAAAAAAATAATTATCTATATTTTAAAATAAATGACATGCGTACAAAAATTAATTTTTTTGCAATGATAAAAAGTATCGGATTTATATTTGCTACTTTATCTTTTACAGTGTCAATAAATGCGCAGGTCATAGCTCCTTCTTTATTGCAAGGATTAAAATATCGAAATATTGGACCGCACCGTGCTGGTCGAACTGTCGGAGTTGCTGGTGTTGCCACCCAACCCAATGTATTTTATATTGGCGTCAATAATGGGGGTGTATGGAAAACCAACGACTATGGTCATACTTGGAAACCCATCTTTGATAGTGAAAATACCAGTTCAGTAGGTGATGTAGCCGTGGCAGCTTCTAACCCAAATGTGGTTTATGTAGGAAGTGGTGAAGGCATTCAACGACCCGATTTATCCATTGGTAATGGTTTGTATAAATCAACAGATGCTGGGGCTACTTGGAAAAATATGGGATTGCAGGATGCCCAACAAATTGGGGGCATCAGTATTGATCCCTATAATGAAAACAGGATTTTTGTTGCAGCATTAGGCCATCCTTATGGTCCTAATAAAGAGCGTGGTGTATACCGCAGTTTGGATGGTGGTAAAACCCTACAACAAGTTTTATACATTGATGAAAACACGGGCGCTGTGCAAGTGGGTATTGATCCAAATAATACGAACATTGTTTTTGCTACCATTTGGTCGGCGCGACAAGGGCCTTGGGAAAATGGTGCATGGAACGGAGTTGCAAGTGGCTTATACAAATCCATGGATGGCGGAAATACTTGGAAAAAAATGATCAAGGGGTTGCCTACAACAACACAGGATGGGCTAGGTCGTATTGGTTTTACCATTGCGCCCAGTAATTCAAAAAGAATGTATGCAACAGTAGATGCTGAAAAAAATGGCGGTATATATCGTAGTGATGATGGGGGAGAATCATGGTACTTGTTGACTTCAGATGGCAGGTTATGGGGAAGAGGTTCCGATTTTGCGGAAGTAAAAGCAGATCCAAAAAATGAAAACATTGTTTATTCGGCGAATGTAGTGATGTGGAAATCAATAGATGGTGGAAAAAATTGGGAAGGAATTAAAGGTGCGCCAGGTGGCGATGACTATCATAGAATTTGGATTAACCCCAACAATACAAATATAATTGCCATTGGATTAGATCAAGGTGGTACCATTACGGTGAATGGTGGTGAAACTTATTCTAGTTGGTATAATCAACCTACTGCACAGTTTTATCATGTAAGCACCGATAATGCTTTCCCTTATAATGTATATGGTGGACAACAAGAAAGTGGTTCCGTTGGAATTGCATCGCGTTCCAATGATGGTAATATTAGTTTTAGGGAATGGCATCCGGTTGGCGTTGAAGAATATGGATATATTGCCGCTGATCCTTTGGATCCAAATATTATTTATGGTGGAAAAATCACCAAGTATAATAAGTTAACCGGACAGGTGCAAAATATTTCACCAGAACCTGTAAGAACAGGAAAGGTGCGATTCATTAGAACGGCGCCCGTACTTTTTTCACCCGTAGATAATAAAACTTTATTTTTTGCAGGTAGTGTCATTTTTAAAACAACCACAGGTGGTGATACCTGGGAACAAATTAGTCCTGATTTAACAAGAGAAACTTATGATATTCCTGAAAGTGTTGGAATTTTTAATACCCCTGATTTAAAAACAATGGCCCGTCGTGGCGTGGTTTATGCACTTGCACCGTCCTATCAAGACATCAATACTATTTGGGCTGGAACAGATGATGGCTTAATTCATATTACAAAAGACGGCGGCAAACATTGGAAAAATATTACACCAACAACACTTACTTCATGGAGTAAGGTTTCCATGATTGATGCAAGTAGATTTGATAATAATACCGCGTATGTAGCAGTGAATAGAATAAGATGTGATGATATGACACCACATATTTATAAAACAACAGATGGTGGTGTTACATGGAAAAAAATAATTAACGGCTTACCGAATGAACCTATCAATACGGTAAGGGAAGATGCGGTAAGAAAAGGATTATTATTTGCAGGTTCAGAAAATGCAGTTTATTTTTCATTAGATGCAGGTGAAAATTGGCAATCATTAAGATTAAACATGCCCGCAACTTCGATTCGTGATTTAGTCATTAAAGATGATGATATCGTGATTGGAACGCATGGTCGTAGTTTTTGGATTTTAGATAATATCACACCACTGCGTCAATTAAAAATAAACGCACAAAAAGAAACTACTTTATACAAGCCACAACAAGCCATTCGAGTTCGCTGGAATATGAATACAGATACCCCACTTCCACCGGAAGAACCAGCAGGTGAAAATCCCCCAGATGGGGCAGTCATTGATTATTATTTAAATAATAATGCCGATGAGGTGCATTTAGATATATTCAATGACAAGGGTACCCTTATTCGTAGTTTTAGCAACAAGGATACCCTATATAAAATACCTGATTTAAATATTCCGTTGTATTGGATAAGACCGCAACAAATATTAGCTGCAAAACAAGGGGCGCACCGCTTTTTATGGGATATGAAATACAATCCCTTAAATATACCTGTGGAATACCCTATGACTGCCGTTATTCATAATACTGACCCGGTACCTTCCGCTCCATGGGTAATGCCTGGCAACTATACGGTTAAATTAACCGTGAAAGGCAAGGTATATACCCAAAATTTAGCCATAAAAATGGATCCACGTGTCAAAACGCCTATAGCACAGTTACAAAAGCAACATGATTTATCCGTTATTTGTTACGAGGGTCGGAAAAAAAGTATAGTCAATTTTCCAGAAATAGCTCGTAAATTTAATACGCTGTTTGAGATACTAGTTCACACGGATATGCCCCCAACCAAACAAACAGAAAAAGCGGTGTTAGAAACACAGCAAGCATTATTAAAATTAAATACAAATGGTAAATAAATTAAAAAGTTCGCTTTTTATTTATGGGGTAGTTATTATTTCATTTGCCTCCTGCAAATCAAGTGGGATGTTAATGAAAGAAAAAAGTATTGATGATATATTATCCGCTTACCAATCCTCGGATAAGCCTGGTGCAAGTGTGCTAGTTTTTAAAGATGATAAAATTGTATTTAAAAAAGGATACGGCGTAAGTAATGTTTCAACGAAAGAGGCAATAAATCCCAATACTAACTTTAGATTAGCATCTGTAAGTAAACAGTTTACTGCAATGTCAATTTTGTTGTTAGTACAAAAGGGCCGCTTAAAACTGGAAGACCCACTAAAAAAATATTTCCCGTCTTTCCCGGCTTATGGAAAAAATATAAAAATTAAACACCTGTTAACCCATACCTCAGGATTAATGGACTACGAGGATTTAATACCCCCTACGCAAGTAATGCAATTGCATGATACCAATTGCCTACAATTAATGTATAAAGCCAATGGCTTATACTTTACCCCAGGCGCACAATATAAATACAGTAATACAGGATATGCAATATTAGCATTGATTGTAGAAAAAATATCGGGACAGGATTATGGCGTGTTTTTAAAAGAAAATATTTTTAAGCCATTAAAAATGAAAAACAGTGTCGCATTTGAAGAAGGCAAATCAACCATACCCAATCGTGCATTTGGCTATTCATTGAACAATAGCAGCTGGGTGGAAACTGATCAAAGTATGACTAGTGCTGTATTAGGAGATGGTGGTATATACACCAATACCATTGAAATGACCCAGTGGATTAAAGCACTATGGGATTATAAATTATTAGGGTCGGAAATACAAATTCAAGCCTGGACGAGAAAAAAATTAAATAGTGGTGCCCCTATCGATTATGGCTATGGTTGGCATATTGAAGACTATAAAAATATAACGCATCCGCACCACGGAGGAAGTTCTATCGGATTTAGGAATCAGCTATTAATGTTCCCTGAACAAAAGTTAATGGTTATCCTATTAACCAATCGCAATGAAGGTGACCCAATTAATGAAGCACATAAAATTGCAAATTTATATTTAAACTAATTTAATGATAAAGTCCTTTAAGTACTTGACGCCTTTTGTATTGTATGTATTAACGCTTTCTGCCTTTAATGGAAATGGGCTAATATGTTGGCTTCCTTTATTGTATACTTTTTTTCTGATCCCATTTACTGAACTTTTTATAAAAGCCGATCCGCGCAATTTAGATGAGGTTGAGGAAGCCTTGGCAAAAAAAAATAAGGCCTATGACTTTATCTTATACGCTGCTGTACTCATGCAATATTATTCATTATGGGTGTTTTTTAATAGTTTAAAGCAGGATGCTTTAACTACGGTAGATATCGCTGGACGTGTAATCAGTATGGGATTACTTTGTGGTACATTTGGGATTAATGTAGCACATGAATTAGGACATCGCGTAAATAAAATGGAGCAAACCTTTGCAAAAATGTTATTACTGACTAGCTTGTATATGCATTTTTTCATTGAACATAATAAAGGACATCACAAACATGTTGCTACGCCGCATGATCCTAGTACGGCAAAGTACAATCAATCCCTGTATGCCTTCTGGACGCAAACATTAATAGGCACCTATTTAAGTGCTTGGAAAATAGCAAATGAAGAGCAAGAAAAAAAGGGGAAGGCCCGATGGTCCTTACAAAATGAAATGTTACTTTTTCAACTAATACAAATCACATTCGTATTATTGATTATGTATTTTTTTGGTGTAAAAATTGCTATTTTATTTATAGTTGCCGCTTTAATGGGTGGCTTATTATTAGAATCGGTAAACTACATTGAGCATTATGGATTATCACGAAACCCAACAAGTGAGGATCAATTTGAACGTGTACAACCACATCATAGCTGGAACAGCAATCATATTATTGGCAGATTAATGTTGTTTGAATTAAGTCGTCACAGCGATCACCATTACTTGGCCTCAAGAAAATATCAAATTTTAAGAAGCTTTGATAATGCACCACAAATGCCCACAGGTTATCCTGGCATGATATTATTATCCTTGTTCCCGCCCTTATGGTTTAAAATCATGCACCAACAAATAAAGAAATATAAATTATAGTTACTGTCTTGTATAATTTATACAAAGTAAATACTATATTGTTTTATTGAAATTTCAAATGCAGCGATGAACTTTCTATTTCATGCTTTCGCCCTATATGAATAAACAAAAATTTATACTAATACTTGCCTTATTAGGTTTCAATGCCTGTATTAGTTGGGGACAAAATTTAACACAGCAATTGAGAGGAACCATTGTTGATCGACAAACTAAAAATATGCTAGCGGATGCATCTGTAATGATTAAAGATGCAAAATTAATTGCGATATCAGATAGTAATGGAAAATTCAGTTTTAGTAAAATTCCCATTGCAAAATATGACCTAGTGATCAGTAAACTGGGTTATCAAAACACATTGATTAACGGGATTGAACTAAATAGTGGCAAGGAAGTGGTATTAGAAATTGAATTGGAAGAGGCGGTTACTATTTTGAAAGAAGTAACTGTAAGCAGTAATAAAAACAAGGAGCAATTTCATAATCCATTTGCATTAGTCAGCACACGCCAGTTTGGTCCGCAAGAAGCAGTAAGATATGCAGGAGGATTTCAGGATCCTGCAAGAATGGCATTGGCCTTTGCAGGTGTAAGTAATGCAGGATCGGATGATAATAATGAAATTGTCATTAGGGGTAATTCGCCTCGGGGACTCCTTTGGCGACTAGAAGGGATTGAAATACCTAATCCCAACCATTTTACTGATGGACAGGGTTCAACAAGCGGAATTGTATCCATGATTAATGCTTATAGTTTGGCGAAATCTGATTTTATGACCAGCGCCTTCCCTGCCAATTTTGGGAATGGTTTATCCGGTGTATTTGATTTAAATTTTAGAAGAGGTAATAACCAAAAAACTGAATTCACTGGGCAATTAAGCTTGATTGGCCTAGATTTTGGTATGGAAGGACCCATTGGAAAATCGGGCAGTTCCTACCGAGTTGCAGGAAGGTATTCCACATTACAATTATTATTGAATAGTAATATCATTAATTTAAACACCAATAACTACAATCCAAATTTTAGAGATTTGAATTTTACGGTGGACTTACCTACAAAAAAGAGTGGTGTATTTTCCATATGGGGCTTAATGGGTAATGATGAAACATATCAAACAACTTTAACAGAGAGAAATATTGATAAGGGAGGTTTGAATATATTTGGTTTAAATCATAAAATTTCATTTCGAAAAGTATTCTTCAAAAATGTTTTGTCGATCAGCTATCAATCCCAAGAAAATTTAAAACAAAACATAACAGGTGGGGTCGATGGTTTGGTGACCCGGCAATTAATATACAAATACCCCTCCTTACGATTTTCAAGTGCGTTAACTTATAAGTTTAACAATCGGCTTACGATTGAATCTGGCATTGTTTTAAGTGATTTATCCTATAATTTAAAAGACAATCGTTTAAATTCTAAAAATGTTTTATTTAATTATTTAAATGATGACGGGAGCACCAATTTTTTTCAAGTATACGCGCAATTATTAGCGAAACTAAGTTCAAAAATAAAAACAACGATTGGCGTACATCAATATAAATTTTTATTAAATGATGCAACCGCATTTGAGCCAAGATGGGCCTTAAATATTGAAAATAAATGGGGTGGTGTTTTTTCAACTGGGATTGGAGTGCATAGCAGATTGGAGCCTGTCTCCGTATATTTATTTAAAAGGTATGCAGCAAACGGTACGTTTACACAACCAAATAAAAATATAAACCCTGGTAGCGCATTTCACTATGTTGCTTCTTATGAACAAAAAATAAATGATAAAACCAAGGTGAAGCTAGAAGCCTATATTCAAAACTTAACCAGCGTCCCTATTGATACAGCATATAATAGCACTTATTCTATTTTAAACACCAGTGGTGGTATACCAATTAATGTTTTAGAAAATGCGGGGTTAGGTAAAAATAAGGGGCTGGAATTAACCATTGAAAAATTTTATTCAAAAAACTTTTACTATTTAATAACCGCGTCTCTATTTGATTCTAAATTTCAAAATAAAAATAAAATATGGCGCAATACTATTTATAATAATAGTTATGCGGGTAATGCACTCATTGGGAAGGAGTTTAAATTGAAAAAAAATAATAGTATTTCAATAAACATACGATATTTATTAAGGGGTGGGAATTGCTATACCCCCATTAATTTAAAAGAATCAATAGCGAGGTCAACCACTATCTTAGATAATACAAAATTATATAGTGCGCAATATCCAGACTATTGGAGAACAGACCTTTCCTTTAGCTATAAGAAAAATAAAAATAAGAGTACTTGGAGCTATGGCGCCGACATCCAGAATGTAACTGATCGAAAAAATATAGTTTATACCAATTACGATAATACAAATAAGCGCATCAATAATAACTACGCGCTTCCGCGCATCCCCATTATTTTTATACGGTGTGAATTTTAAAAAATAATGCTAATTTTTAAAAACTGTCTGCGTCACGATAAGCTTTAATAAGAGCGGCTTCCCCTTCAACACCTTTGATAGCATTGCCATGTTCCATTCCTAAAATACCCTTGTATCCCTTGCCACTAATGTGTTTGAAAATATTTTTGTAATTCATTTCGCCAGTACCCGGCTCATTACGACCAGGATTATCTCCAATTTGGAAATAAGCAATTTCGTTCCAGCACCTGTTTATATTATTGATAATATTACCTTCATTTTTTTGCATGTGGTACATATCAAATAATATTTTGCAAGAAGGACTATTAATTCCTTTACATATCGTATAGGTTTGATCAGAATAACGTAAAAATAATTCTGGGGTATCGCTTAATGGTTCTAAAACCATAATTAAATTATTTTTCTCTAAAATTTCAGTGCCTAGTCTTAATCCTTCAATTACATTCCCAGTTTGTATGCCAATAGGTAATTTACGATCAAAATTTCCCGGAACAACGGTCATCCATTTCGCATTACATCTTTTTGCTACTTCCACGGATTCCTTACAAGTTTGTACAAACTTATCTTTCCACTCTTGCGTGCCAGTCGTTAAATTTATTTTATCATTACTTGAAAAGGCAATCACAAATACACCCATATTCATACCCAAAGATGCTAGGGTATCTCCAATTTTTTGTTGCATTTCAGGGGTTCTGCCCATCATACCATTATCTTCAATACTCCTAAAACCCATACTATGTGCATATTTTATCTGTTCGATAAAATCGGGGCCGGCTGTATTTTTAAACATCCCATCATGAAAAGCATAATTACATTTAAATGGAGCAGTGTTTTCCATTAGGGAATGTTTTTTGGCAGCACTATTTGCATTGGAGGCCAAAAAACTAGTGGTTCCCAATAACGCGCCTGTTGCTAACATATTTTGTTTTAAAAAATTTCTCCTTTCCATAGTATAGTATTTTTTTATAGCTTAAATTTATGCATAAGAATCAATACCAACAAGTTTGTACGCATTAGTTTATCATTTTCGCTGCACTATTTTAGCAGTTTTTGTACTGATTAGTCTCAACGCCAATGCACAAAAGACCAGGTTTCGTTTCTCTGAACAAAAAATGGGGTCTCCCCTAAATATTATTTTTTATGCGCAGGATAGCGTGATTGCAAATAAACAAGCAAGGGCTTGTTTTAAATTAGTTGATTCCTTAAATCATATTTTTAGCAATTACGATTCAAGTAGTGAACTAACGAGGATAAACAATAATGCAGGCATTGCTAAAAGTATGGCATCGCCGTTTATGTGGGAGTTACTCCTTGAATCAAAACGCGCTTATACTAAAAGCCATGGGGCTTATAATATAGCCATGGGACCACTTACGCATTTATGGAGAATAGCAAGACGCTTGAAACAATTTCCAACAGCAACACAAATAAAAAATAATTTATTACTATCTGATTTTAATAAAATACAATTAAATGATCAAGACCATAGTATTTATTTATCAGCAAAAGGGATGCAACTTGATTTTGGTGGTATTGGCAAAGGCTATATTGCACAAAAAATAGTTGATTTTTTAAATACGCAAGGCATCCCGGAAAGTTTAGTGGATGCGGGTGGTGATATTGTATTGGGTAATGCGCCACGAGATAAAAAAGGTTGGACCGTTGGCGTGAATCAACCAGAGCAGGCAGAGAATCTATTACCTGCAAAATTACAATTACATAATTTATCAGTAGCCACCTCGGGAGATGTATATCAATTTATAGAACACAATGGAAAAAAACATTCTCATATCATTGATCCTGCAACTGGATATGGTGTAACCTCACTCAGAAATGTTACGGTGATTGCAAATGATGGTGCATTGGCGGATTGGTTAGCCACTGCCTGTAGTATATTACCCATCCACCAAGCGAAAAAATTAGCGAACGCCATGCATGCAGAACTGCTTATTACAGAACTTATAAATAATCGCATACAACCCTATAGTACCAAGGGATTTGAGCAATATTGGGAATCGCCGCTCATACAAGAAAACGAATAAATACATCTTGTTTACAAAATAATTATTATCTTAAATTTTCAAATACCCAACAGTGAAATCAATTTTTATTTCTTTTTTATTATTACTTATTTTTTGTAGCAATAACGCGCAAAACAATACCACTGCTTTTGCTCCATATCAACAAAAAATTGACGGATCTACATTGTCATTTAAAATGATTCCTATTCAGGCAGGTAAATTTATAATGGGTAGTAAGGCAACTGAAAAAAATAGAAAAGCAGACGAAGGCCCACAAAAAGAAATGCAAATCCCTGCTTTTTGGATGGGTGCTTATGAGGTTACGCGTGATGAATTAGATGTTTTTTTAAAAGACGAATCAACGAGTCAAAATATAACCATGGATGCCATTACCAGACCAAGTGCACAATATGTTGATTTAAGTTGGGGCATGGGTAAGGAAGGTGGCTATCCAGCAAATAGTATGTCGCAAAGAACTGCGATTATGTATTGCAGATGGCTATATGAAAAAACTAAAATATTTTATCGCTTACCTACGGAAGCAGAATGGGAATATGCTTGTAGGGCGGGCACTCAAACTGCTTATTATTTTGGAAATGACCCAGCATTATTAGGCAAACACGCATGGTACGTAAAAAATAGTGAAGATAAATTTCATAAAGTAGGCCTAAAATTACCAAACCCTTGGGGCTTGTATGATATGCTAGGTAATTTAATGGAGTGGACTTTAAACCATTATACGCCCAATGCTTATCTGAATTATAAATCCATAGATAGTGTTCCAGTAGCCAATCCTAAAAAATATCCAAAATCGGTAAGGGGAGGTGGTTTTTCTGAAACTGCCATTGAATTAAGATCGGCCAACAGGCTTCATTCTGACCCAGTTTGGAACAAACGAGACCCACAAATACCCAAAAGTAAGTGGTGGCTAACGGAAGCCAAAAATATTGGTATTAGATTGGTTAGGCCCCTAGTGCAACCCTCCGAACAAGAGATAAATGAATTCTTCCAAACCTACCTTTTTATCGAATAATTTTTTAACTTACAAGTAACAAACGATGCAGCTAATACTGGGTATTCTTTAATTTTTAAAAAAATATAATATGCACAAGGATTTAAACAACCACCCTTCACGAAGAACATTTGTGAAAGATACCAGCTTAATTGCAGGAGGAATAATGGCGATGCCCATGTTATCAAAAGCAAACTTTTTTTCAGGCGCTGACGATGTTATCAAAGTAGCAGTAATTGGTTGCGGTGGTCGTGGTACAGGTGCTGCGATGCAAGCTATATCAAGCAAACAAAATGTGAAAATTGTTGCTATGGCTGATGCTTTTAAAGACAATGTTGATAATTGTCATAAAGCATTAACAAAAGAAATTAATGAAGGTATTGGTGATATCAGTAAAAGATTAGATGTACCTGAAGAGCGCAGATTCTCAGGCTTTGATGCCTACCAAAAAGCAATTGCATTAGCAGATGTAGTGATATTAGCAACGCCTCCTGGATTCAGACCGATCCATTTTGAAGAAGCTATTAAACAAGGCAAGCATGTGTTTATGGAGAAGCCAGTAGCGACTGATCCTGCAGGCGTTCAAAAAGTTTTAGCAATTGCAGCAATCGCAAAACAAAAAAAATTAAATGTTGTCGTTGGCTTACAAAGACATTATCAAAATTCCTATCGTGAACTTTTCAAAAGAAAAGATTTAATAGGAGAAATTACATCAGCACAAGCTTGGTGGAACAATGATGGTGTATGGACGAGACCTCGTAAAGCAGGCCAAACTGAAATGGAATATCAAATGCGTAACTGGTATTATTTTAACTGGTTATGTGGTGATCATATCAATGAACAACATATTCATAATTTAGATGTAATTAACTGGTTCAAGGAAGGATACCCAGTAAAGGCACAAGGATTTGGGGGAAGACAGGTTCGTAATAGCAAGGAACATGGTGAAATTTTTGATCATCATTTTGTTGAATACCATTATGCAGATGGTTCTATTTTAAATAGCCAATGTAGACATATTCCAGGTACCATGAGTAAGGTAGATGAATTGCTTGTGGGAACAAAAGGTAAAATACATTGTGGTCAAGCAAAAATTGTTGACCATGGCGGAAAAGTACTTTTCCAATTTGCTAAAAAAGGAGAACCAGATCCATATCAAAACGAGCATGATGAATTATTCGCTGCAATTGCAAAAGGAAAATATAAATATGCTGATGCAGAAAATGGCGCTAAAAGTACCATGACTTCAATTATGGGTCGTATGGCAACTTATAGTGGGCAAATGATTGAGTGGGATAAGGCGATTAATTCAGGCATTGATATTCATCCAAAAGTATATGACTTTAATGCAGCACCTCCAGTAGTACCAAATGCAGATGGATTTTATCCAATTGCAGTACCAGGAGTAACTAAATATTTTTAATCCGATTTTTAAACTTGGGTTATAGCATTTAAAAAACCCGTCCCCCCGAGTACTCGGGGGGACGGGTTTTTATTTATGACGAAAGAGCCGGTTTTCAAATGTTTGTGTAAAATATTTTAACCTTAAAATATTAATAGCCGATTGTATTTTTTTGCCATTGCACTAATAAAATCAGATAATTTATACTTTTTTAATACTTCAGTAGGTAACTCGGCAGCACCTTGAACAAGCCCTACACAAGTGGGTTTACCACAATGACAATTAAATTTTTGAGAAATCATCCATTCTGTAGCTGGATAAAAAAAAGTTATTTCATCGCCGATTGCAATGTTTGTTAAACATTCTAATTGCATGGTAGTTGTATTAAATAATACATTCGGCTCACAAGAATGATTGGTATACTGTAAATATTCAGGATTTAAATGTATGTGTTTGTTTTCCCCTATCTGAACAGTTAAATAATTCGGAGTTTCGACGATTTTTGATGAATCGAAATCAATAACAATATCCCCTTTAGTAAAAGAAGTCGTCGCGAATAAGCCAATTTGCTCATTCAACATATTTTGTTTTACCTCGCAATTAGGATGCCCGCTGATAAATTTCAGGTGGTCGTGGTTTGACATTTGAATTAGGATTTAGCGTTTTATTTAATTTTGATCATTGCCATTAATTATTTTTTCTTTCGCTATCGCTCGAGTCGTAGTTCCTATTAATCCATACCTTAAAACAAAAGGAATAGTTAATGGTATGAGTCGTCCTATGGTTGGGTTGTATTTAGCAACCAACAAGGAAATAATAAATAATATAGGAACGACTAATGTAAAGTAAAAGCCCAATAAAATTCTTTCTTTCGAAATATGGTGCGTTAATAAATCGTGCTTGGGATTACTTACATAAAACCATAATACCGCATTCATTAAAGCAGTTAAGCATATATTCATCACATAAACACTATAGGGTATTAATAAATGAGTGTCAGAAGCATACTCTCCCAGTAATCCGGAGGTAAAAGGCAATAATACTACTGAAAACAAAAACAATAAATTCAACCATATTAATCTTGATGTATACTTTTCAACATAGCCAAAAATACGATGATGTACGGACCAATAATAACCAACAATACAAAAGCTAATGATAAATCCTAATAGTTTCCATGACATTTCCTTCAGTGCATCCCAAAGTAAATGATCTGTTGGATGTTCAACGACAGGAACTTTAAATTCAATAACCAATAATGTGATTGCAATAGCAAAAACTCCATCCGTAAAAAATGAAATACGATCTAATTGAAAATGAGTTTTGTTTGCACTATGTCCTGCTTGTGCCATAACTATTTATTTTTTAATTGTTGTTGGATTTTGTTTAGAACAATATTTTTATTTTGATTTCTTAATTTTTGAGCCGTACTTGTAAAATAAGTATGTGCTTTTAAAAACTTTTCTTGAATTTGCAACCATTCTTTAGGTGTAAGTTTCTTAACCAATTCTATTTCCTGTAGTAAATTATTGCTATTGGTATCATAATCATCTCGGCCTAAATAATCCAAATCGGCGTCACAAATAATTTGTTCATAATGATTTTTTGGTGATTGTGGAATTTTGGTAGCCATAATCATACCTGTAATCAAACTTATTT
>SHWT01000042.1 GCA_009693715.1 Chitinophagaceae bacterium | reverse complement strand
ACTAAAAAAAGAGACTCTTTTGAAAAAGGATATGAAAATTTTAAGCTAGGAGCTATGCTCCAAGAAGCTAGACTGAGAAAGGGCTTGACTCAAGAAGCACTTGCCTTAAAATTAGGCACCACTAAGTCTTACATTTCGAAAATCGAAAACGATATTAAAGAAATACGTTTATCTAATCTGCAACGTTTGGTTGAAATTGGACTTGATGCAAAACTCGAAGTGAATATTCAATTTTGAACTACCGAGTAATCCTCGGCAGTCGAATTTATTACTTATTTAATATTTTAATCACTTTGGTTTGAGAACTGTGCGCTGAGAAAAGCCCAAGGGCACCACCATTAATGTTATTAGGCGGATTGGATGGCGCAGTACCTCCACCAGGACCTGCCCCACTTTGTTGATTAAGTGTATAAAAATACAAATGAGCCGACTGGCTAATACATTGCATTTCAACCGACACGCTGTCAAATAATTTAATTGAAATTTTTTCGGTACCGTTATTTAATGGGCGTTGATTAATTTTCCCATTATTTAGATTATCATTAAAAATATTATAAATACCATCTAGGGTGTCATTTATTTTTTGAATAAATCGATAACTATTACCAAGCGCTGCTGGGTCTTGGTAAACAGGAATAATACTATATCGATTTTCACCATTTACAGGAAATGTATTAATCCTAAGACTATCTAAATTTACTTTCATCGGCATCGTAGATTGCGCCGTATATATTTTACCCTCCACCTTGACTTCTAAAGAATAAGTGTTACCATAAACGCCACGAATCCTATTTGTTTTGTAAATACCTCCAGTTGTATGTTTAAGCGTATCTTTTACCCCCTTATCATCGGCAATAATAATAATCCCATTGTTAATTATTGGGTAAACATTAGGCTCGTTAATACTGATTGATTTGGAAAGCTTTACAAAATAAGGGCCAGGCTGATCAGTAATATTAGCTTCAATGATAACCTTTGAATCATTAATCTCTATAGGTAGCGTAATTACTTTTTCACAGCTTGCAAACAGAAATAATATAAAATATAAATATTTAAAAAATTTGAAGTACATCATCATTAAAATTTAAAATTATAGGTTATGCTTGGCACCCATCTAAATAAAGCTGTTTGTATAATTTGCGTTTTTGAATTATCTGAAGGATCATCTTGGAATGATATTTGATAAGCATTTTCCCTTCCATAAACATTATACAAACTGAAGTTCCATGAACCTGCATTTTTCTTTTTGTTCTTGTTTTCATAAGTGGCACTTAAATCAAGTCGATGGTAATCAGGCATCCTATTCGCATTACGATTCGCATATTGATAAATGGTTTGTTCACCTAAAGCATATTTGCCAGTAGGGAAAGTGACTGCATTTCCAGTACTATAAACAAAAACGCCGGACACAGTCCATTTTGAATTAAGTTCTAGAATAGTAACAATCGAAACATCATGTGTTCTATCTTGCTTTGCATTATACCAGTTTCCTCCATTGATACCGGCTATCTTTCTTTCGGTTTTTGACAATGTATAACTTATCCATCCAGAAAATAAGCCAATTTTCTTTTTTACTAAAAATTCAAAGCCATACGCACGTCCAACGCCATATAACAAGGAACTTTCTACATCAGCAACAGTGTTTATATTAGTCCCGTCCTTATAATCTAATTGGTTTTGCATACGCTTATAATATAGCTCTGCACCCAATTCATAACTGTTATCTTTGAAATTCCTTGCGTAACCAATACTTGTTTGATCCGCTAATTCCGGTTTAATATTATACGAATTCCCTATCCATTGATCCGATGGACTTGCTGCAGTGGCATTACTTAGTAAATGTAAATGCTGTACATTACGCGCATAGGCAATTTTAAAACTACTTAAGTCATTAATTCTATAATTACTGGTGAATCTGGGTTCAGCATTAATGTATGTTTTTCCAAATTCATTTTTTTGCAATAAAATAGATTTAGTTATCACATTATCATTATAAATATTATATTGATCCCCGCCCATTATTGAATAGGCGGATATTCTTAGACCATAATCAAATGTGAGCTGTTGGTTTGCTTTAAAATTATTATTAAAATACAATGCGTTTTCTAGTCCATTTCTTCCTACTTTATTAATATTATTGTTTACGGTACCGCTAAAAATACTTGGCGTAATGGTATGTAAAATTGAATTAAACCCATAACGAATCGTATTTTTAGGATTTAGGTAATAAGTATAATCTTGCTTAATATTAATATCCTTAATGTTTGAATTTACATTAAAGTTAGTTTCTCCATTTTTCAAACCTACATTATAGCTATAGTCACTATAAATAAATGATGTGTTTAAGAATAATTTACTATTAACAATTCTATTCCAACGTATTGTTCCCGTTTTATTACCCCAATTTATGCTAAAACTGCTCCCTAATCCTAATTCATCTTGACCAAAATAACCAGAAAAATAGATTCTATTCTTGTCATCAATTTTATAATTTGCTTTTGCATTCAAATCATAGAAGTATAATATATTATCCTTGAATTTGTCTGTAGCTTTTAAAAATACATCTGCATATGTTCTTCGTCCTGATAAAATAAAGGAAGATTTATCTTCTTGAATGGGCCCTTCGATACTTAATCTACTGCTAATTAACCCAAGCCCGCCATTCACTGTATAATTTTTATTATTGCCATCTTTCATCTTTACATCTAGCACAGAGGATAACCTCCCCCCATATTGTGCTGGTCCATTCCCTTTTATTAAAGTAGCATCCTTTATTGCGTCACTGTTAAACGTGCTAAAAAATCCCAATAAATGTGACGCATTGTAGACAGGGGCTTCGTCAAGCAATATTAAATTTTGATCTGCAGCACCACCCCTTACATAAAATCCACTATTCCCCTCCCCTGCCGACTTTACGCCAGGTAGTAACTGGATAGTTTTTAAAACATCTTTCTCACCAAAAATGACTGGTACTTTACTAATGGACTGCATATTTAGCGTCTCTGTGCCTATCTGAGCTTTTGTTAAGTTATCATCCTTTCGCTTAGATGATACAACAACTTCGGATAGTTGATTTTTGCTTTCTAAATAAACATTGGTAATTAAAGAGGCATTCAATAAAATTGGAATTCTTTTCTCTTCATACCCTACAAAACTAATTCTTAAATCATATTTACCCTTGGATAAGGAAATTGCATAAAAACCATACTCATTTGACGTAACTACCACATTGGCTAACTGATCAATTTTAATTACAGCACCAATAATTGATTCGCCAGTAAGTTTATCTTTTACAGTTCCATTTACGGTAGTAATTTCTTGCGCCTTGATTTGATGGGAGATAACTAAGACTCCTATAAAGAGGAGAAAGATAAATTTTCTATTCATAAAAAGTATTTGCAAAAATACATATTTACTTGCTATTTAATTAATAAAATCTTGTTAAGTTTGAAAGGCTTCGCCTAGGAAATATTACTGCTGTAGTCATTTTCGCTAAACAAAATGGGCCATCAAGAATGATGGCCCGTGTCGCATTAAAAAATGCATTAAACTAAATCAACCCTTACTCAAAAAAATTCACTTCGTCTGTTGTGATATGATGTATTCCTCCAACAATTCCAATATTTCCGTTTTTCACCATGTCGGCGATTATTGGACTTTTTAGCAAAATATTTTTTACAGATAAACTCACAATTTATTATTAAGGAAAACTATATATTGGGATTATATGGCAAAGCAGACTTATGTACAATAATTCTAAGTTTTCCATCATTCCCTTTTTTGAATACCCAGGTTTTATCAACCATTACCTCATTACCCTCTTTGTCGATAACTATTACATTACCCATAGTAATAGCGATTGACCCATAAATTTGTACACCATTGGTTAATCCCCCTGCGTTTGTATAAGAAGCTTTTACCCATGGCTTCAATCCAAATCCTTTATCATTAGGAAATTCAGGATCACCTGCCACAAAATAAGATAAAGCTGCTTTCTTAGTATTTCTGAAAGTTTGTGCACCATAAGCTAAAGTGGGTTTGAAAAAAACTTTACCATAATCATAATTATAAAGAGATGATAATACTTTATCTGCATAAGTTACGTGGTCACCTCCTGCTTCTTTAATTTTTCCTATTTCCACCAATGCATCACACCATGCTTGTTGTGCTGCATTTACTTCATCATATGTAATAATGTCTTGTGCTCCTTCTTGAACATATACCAGTCCGTGCTCATCAATTACTTGTTTAACTTTTTCATTAATTTTTTTTAATAAGTTTTCGTTTTGCATATTATATATTTTTTAGTTTATTAATTTTTTAAAGGCAAATTGTTAATTAGTATTAATTGTACCTGACCTCTGGTAATATTTTTTTGTGCCTGAATCATATACCCGGTCTCCACCCTTATTGACTCATTTATACCAATACCTAAGCCAGCATATAATCTGTTTCGATCAAATTTTACCTCTTTTATATCGACAAACAATTCATTATACGCGGATAGGTAGGTATTACCTTTAGCGATATTTTTACTCCATAATGGTCTTTGTACTGAAATAAAATACCTTGTTCTTAAGCCAAATTCACTAGGGAAAAAACGCTCTTCCAGTCGGAATCGATGCGTTAATGAATTTGAACCTACCTTATTTTTATACAAATACTGTTGATATATACGGTTTTCAATTTTGGTACTTGTATTTAAATCAAATTCATCATAAGTGTCAGTGGCAATATAGGCATACCCTAAAAGCAAATTATGATTTTGCGGTTTTAAATTATAACCCAAGCCTGCCCTAGCTAGCAATTGGTTTCTTTGACCCAAAAATCGATAATCTCGATACTGGAAATCAGATTGTATGTTCCACTTGTCGTTTATTTTTTGATTTCCAAAATAAACAAACCAAGTACCACTATTATTCGATTGCCCAACAGCTGTAATATGGATCATACCCATAAACCCAAGTAATAAAATAGTCCGCTTTAAACGTAACATACTATGGCTTAAAATTTATTTTCTCCACTTCAATTGATTTTGTTTTTGCATTGTATTCGAAATCTTTAATAATCTCAATCACATCATAGGCAATTGATTTAGAATTAGTACAATCAATAATCACCTTACTATTATTAGGAATGGATTCAAAAGTATTTAACAAACTTGCCTTGTTAAAAAAGGATACCTCTTCTGCAAGTACCATATGATGGACTGTTTTCCCGTTTTGGTCACTTACATTATCCTTAACATAGTGCGAGTTACGGTAACTATGTCTTAAGGTGTAAAAAATTCCAAATAAGATGCCCACAGTTATGCCTTTTAACAAGTCAGTGGCAATAATCGCAACAACAGTTGCTGTAAACGGAATAAATTGCTCCCAACCCAGCTTATACATTTGTTGAAATAAACTTGGCTTCGCTAATTTATAACCCACCATTAATAAAATAGCAGCTAAGGAAGCCAAAGGAATTAAATTTAATAAGCTCGCTATAAATATGGCACTGATTAATAAAAATACACCGTGTAATATGGTAGACATTTTAGTTTTGCCACCAAAATTTATATTTGCTGAACTTCTTACAATCACCTGAGTCACTGGCAATCCTCCAATTAATCCTGATACAATATTCCCCAAGCCTTGCGCTTTTAATTCTCTATTCGTAGGAGTAACTCTCTTATCTGGATCCAACTTATCTGTTGCCTCCACACTTAATAAAGTCTCCAAACTAGCTACAATTGCTAATACAATCGCAATTTTCCAAACCTCAAAATTGGTTATTGCAGAAAAATCAGGAAATGTAAATTGACCTATAAAATCTGCCATAGAATTTGGCACTGGAACAGATACAATTTGTTGCGCATTCAAACTAAAAGGTAATATTCCGTTGGTATAAGCAAGATTAAAAAATATACCCAATACCACTACTACGATTGGCCCTTGAAGGAGTTGAAATATTTTATGCTTTTTGGTAAGTACGGTATCCCATAAAATTAATATAGCAAGTGATACCCCTGCAATTAATAAAGCACCTGGAGTTATAAATTCAAATGCCCTAGCTATTTCAGAAAATGTATTTTGACCATCAGCTTGTAGAAAAGCATCATCTCCTTCAACGTCTTTATCCCAACCCAGTGCATGTGGTATTTGTTTCAATATAATTAATAAGCCAATACCCGTTAACATCCCCTTGATCACCGAACTTGGAAAAAAGTAGGCAACAAAACCTGCCTTCGCATATCCCAAAGCCAATTGTATCACACCTGCAATAACCACAGCGGTTAAAAACGCCTGGTAAGACCCGCCCAAAGTTGCAATGGAGGTTAATACAATAACGGCTAAGCCAGCTGCGGGGCCGCTAACCCCTAAAGGAGAACCACTAGCGATTCCTACAACTATACCCCCAACTATGCCTGCTATGATACCTGCGAATAAAGGGGCGCCAGAAGCAAGTGCAATCCCTAAACATAAGGGAACAGCGACAAAAAATACCACAATACTTGCTGGTAAATCGTTTTTAATGTGTTTAAATAGACTCATTTTGGATGAATTTTAAGTTTATAAGACAAAAATAGTAATAATATTTTAAATAATAGTATTACTATCATAAATAATTGTAAAAATTTTTTTACTACATTTGTAAAAACTGGGCGCCCACCTTTATGAAACTAGAAGTGCAGATTAAAATGAATGCGTCTCTTTATCTAAGAGACCCGGAACAGTCCGAATTAGGGAAAAATATTATCAAATTTAGTATTGAGCTAATTCACAAGCAAGGATTTGAGGCTTTTACGTTCAAAAAATTAGCGGAGGCCATTGGAACTACAGAAGCGGGGGTATATAGATACTTTGAAAACAAACATAAATTATTGGTTTACATTATTTCCTGGTATTGGGGATGGCTAGAATTTCAAATTGGATACCAAACTAAAAATGTAACGAACCCGGTGTCCAAGTTAAAAAAAGTAATCACCATATTAGCAACCACTGTGGAAGATGATATAATGACCGGACATGTGGATGAATCAATTTTACACCAAATTTTAATTTCAGAGGGTTCAAAAGCCTACTTAACCAAACAAGTGAATCAAGACAACAAGCAAGAATACTTTAAACCCTATAAGGACTTGTGTAATACGGTTGGAGACATCATATTAGAATGTAATGCAAAATACAAATACCCCCACTCACTCGCATCGACAATTGTTGAAGTAGCGCATTTGCAAAACTTCTTTATGCACAATCTTCCATCTTTAACTGATTTTAGTAAATCAAAAAATGAAAATCAGATTATTGTATTTTTAAATGACCTAGTTTTTTCGAGTATCGAAAAATAACTATTAATTGCTGTTTTCATTAATCGCATCCCATAGCAAGGACCTCATTTCCAAGGCTTTTAGAGATACGCTTGTTGCTTCGGCCCATTTCATAGCATCATTCCCACATAATTCAGCGACCATTGCTAGGGCTAATTGGCTATGATGGCCACCATCCACTTCAATATGTCTTTCAATATAATATTTGAAAGTGGCCACTTGATCCGGATGATCCTTATAAATTTTATTTAAGATAGCAGTAAACATATCTGGGATTAAATCCTCCCTTCCAAATGTAAATACCGCTGCTTTAACGTGCAGTGGTGCATTTTGTGCGATGTCAAAAGTATAGCGTAAAAACATTTTTACTTTATCAGGTAATGGCGCAAGTTGAATGGCATTTTCAATGGAATGTCCATGATTAATTTCATTGATTAAAGAGTCAATCAAATTTGTTGGCGTACCCATTTGACGCATCGCCTTTAAATATAATTCAAAATGGCTAATTCTATGGTCATGCTCATCCACATCTGACTCCTCCCCTAACACAATTTCATTAATTAAATACCTTGTATTCGCCGATCCTACCGGCACCCAAGGCAGGGTAACGCATGTCAACCCAATTTGAAGCGACTTTAATAAACTCATAAAGTCCCAAACGGCAAATACGTGGAATTGCGTGAAATTCTTGAGCCCGTCTAAATTATTGATCTGTGCATAAACTGGATGTAATAATAATTGAACCCTTGCTTCTTTTATTTTTTCTTTTAAATTATTAACTTCCGATTGCATAAATTATTCGTTTACATATATAACAGATGAGCGGTAAAATTGTTTGAAATTTACCTAAAATAATATTCAAAATTGAAAAACTAAAATGAGGGAAAATAAAACTATTCTGTCCATTCTATTGGTATGATTACCTCGTTTGTCCTACCCATAAATTGATAGGGCGCATTATATCCTAAAAGCTTATATCCTCCCTTGGTAATAATTTTTTTCTCAGTTAAGCTGTTAAGTAACTTTTGATAAGAAATGGCAATTTTTTCATCTGTTGCATACCCTCCAAAACTAATGACGGCAACATATTCTGGGAGCGATTTTTTTATTTCAATGTTTGGATCGTTAGGTGTTGGCAAAGACTGATTATTATATTTCTGGGGCATCACAAAACTCATACTTGATCCATTATCTGTTATACTCATTCTCACTGGAGCAGTCATGGAAATACTTTTCTTTTGCTGATTTCCACCAAATATATATTTTGCTAATTTATTAAATCCCGAACTGGCAACTGATTTATAATTGGTCCCTTTTGTATAAACGGTTGCCATTAAAGCTTCAGGGTAATACCTGATTTCAAAGTCTGCCTCTTTTTTTACAACCCGATATACCTGCTTTTCAGTCTCAAACAGATATTTAGACATAAATGATTGAAATACAAAGTAAATAGCAACAAGAAGTAATATTATGGATAGTGATTTCATGGATTTCTTTATCTATATAACATATACATTTTATCTTTAGTTCACTAGAATTTAAAAAAATCAGCAAAGCATTGACCCTTGCGAAAAATTTGAATACAAAATATTTACGCCACAAAGCTTGTTTTAAACTACTTCAACTCAAAACTTTCATGCATCTCAGGGGCATGCACTTCCTTAAAACCTTTTTTACGCAATTTTTCTGCAAAATGATCCTGCACTTCGGCTTCGCCATGTACTATGAAAACTTGCTTTACTAAATCAGGGGTTTGACATGCTAAAAATTGCATTAAGTCCTCATAATCGCCATGGGCACTCATGCTTCGGATGGACCCTACTTTGGCAATCACCTCATATTGCTCACTATAAATTTTCACCTCCTTTGCACCATTCATCAAACGACCCCCTAGGGAATGCGGCTCGCAATACCCAACTAATAAAATGGTATTTTTTGCATTACTGATATTGTTTTTAATATGGTGCTTCACCCTACCCGCATCCGCCATCCCTGATGCCGAGATAATTACTTTCGGATGCAAGTCCTCATTCAAGGCTTTACTTTCCTCGACTGATTTAATATAACGCAATCCTTCAAAATCAAATGGATCATCATCTACCTCTAATATCTTTTGAATTTTTTTATTAAAATATTTAGGGAATTTTTTTAATACTTCTGTGGCTTCCATACTTAAAGGACTATCCACATATATTGGAATATGGGGTAATCGTTTTTCTAATGATAATTGGTTTAATTCAAATAAAATTTCCTGTGTGCGTCCAACACTAAATGCAGGGATAATCAAATTACCTTTATGCTCCACACAGGTTGATTCAATCCACTTTAATAAATCATCAGGTGTCGTATGAATTAAATCATGCAACTTGTCGCCATAAGTACTTTCAATAATAATATAATCCGCATGTGGGAATTCTGCTGGTGAACGAAGAATCATATCACGATACCTTCCAATATCACCACTAAAAGTGAGTGATTCTATATTTTCTCCATTCTTTATTTTCAAACTGACTGCAGCGCTTCCAATAATGTGGCCAGCATCGGTAAACAATACTTCTACCGAATCGGAAATTTTAGTAGGTGTATTATAATCAACTGCCTTTAATAAAGGTATCGTCAGGTTCACATCATCAATATCATATAATGGTTCAATAGGAGGAAACCCTTGTTTGGCGCGACGCTTATTGCCATATTTAGCATCATCGCGTTGTATCATAGCAGAATCTTCTAATAAAATTTCAGCAAGCGCTTTGGTGCCAGGCGTGCAATAAATAGCACCTCTAAATCCTTCCTTTACTAATTTAGGAAGCAACCCACTATGATCAATATGCGCATGAGATAAAATAACATAATCAACCTTGGCTGCATCAAATCCAAATTTTGCATTTAAAGAATCGGTATCTCGACCCATTCCCTGGAATAAGCCACAATCCAATAAAATAACTTCGTTGTTGTCTAACTCTACTAAATGCTTTGATCCTGTTACTGTGCGCGCTGCACCATGAAAGCTTATTTTCATTGCAATAATTTATACAACTAAGTTAAACTATAAAGCAATGGCGGCCACTAAATAATCGGCGATTAAAATTAATATACAACTAACCACCACCGACTGGGTACCTGCTTTACCAATTTCCAAAGCACCCCCTTTTACATTGTAACCAAAATAACAAGGCACAGTACTAATGATGAATGAGAAAATTACTGATTTGTAAAGTGCAATGACCATATAATTAAAGACTACTCCTTGTCGGATCCCTGTTAAAAATATTTCAGAGGGTACTGAACCGGTATAATTTCCAACTACATAGCCGCCCCAAATTCCAACAACAGCAGATATTCCAACTAAAACAGGTACCATCGTAAATGCACCTAAAATTTTGGGTAAGATTAAATAATTCTTGGTATTGATTCCCATAATTTCCAATGCGTCTATTTGCTCAGAAATGCGCATATTCCCTAATTCACTCGCAATCTTACTACCCACAACACCAGCCAATACTAGACTTAAAATAGTAGGTGCAAATTCTAATAACATGCCATCGCGAACAATAATACCAACGGTACTTAAAGGCACTAATGGGCTTACCAACTGTGCTGCGGTTTGCACGGTCATAACTGCACCTAGAAAAAAGGAAATAATCACAACAATGGGTAAGGATCCAATCCCAATATCAACACACTGTTTGATATACTCCCGCCAAAACATCATTTTATTTTCGGTGGCAGTAAACATCCCCTTTAACATTAAAAGGTAATTACCAAAATGGGTGAAATAATTCATTTTATTTTTTTCGTTTCTTTAATCGCTTCCACCAACTTGTTCTTTGCACTTCTGTCTCCGTATCCACACGCGATTTTAATTGCGCATCCACCACAGCAACGGTTGCCATATTAATTATATTACGTACGCCCGAACCTAATTGTAATACGTTCACTGGCTTTTTTAATCCCAACAAAATGGGGCCAATAATATCAACGCCACCAATTTCTTTCAATAAATGATACGCTACATTTCCTGCAGTTAAATTAGGAAAGATTAACACATTTACATCCACATCTACCAAATCACTGAATGGATAATTTTCCTTTAAAATCTCTTTATTAAATGCCAACATGCCTTGCATTTCACCATCCACAATCAAGGATGGATTGCGTTGCTTCACAATTTTTGTTGCCTCCGCCATCATTTTCGCTTCCTCTGTATCACTACTTCCAAAATTTGAATAGCTCAACATGGCAATGCGTGGCTCAATATTAAAATTACGTACTTCCTTCGCTACCATTAAAGTGATATCTGCGATTTCCTCCGCAGTGGGCTTGATATTCACAGTGGTATCTGCTAAAAATAAAGGTCCTTTTTTAGTTAATAACAAATACATCCCTGCGATTTTTTTAACCCCTTCCTCCGTTCCAATAATTTGTACCGCAGGTCGTATACCATCCGCATAATTTCGGGTTAATCCTGAAAGCATTGCATCTGCCTCGCCCGTTTCCACCATCATGGCACCAAAATAGTTTTGTGTGCGCATAAGTTTCAAACTCTCATATTTATTGATTCCCTTTCTTTGTCTTTTTTGAAATAAGATAGATCCGAAGAATTCTCTTTTCGCTTCCATCTCATCACTTCGTATATCAATGATGGGCAAATCAGAAATGTCGATATTATTTGCAGCGGCAATATTTTTTATACGGGTTTCATTCCCTAATAAAATTGGATAAGCAATACCATCATCATAAATAATACTTGCAGCTTTTAATATTTTAATATTTTCCGCATCTGAAAACACCAATCGTTTTGGATCACGTCGTGCTTTACTACTTATGATACGCATTAACTGATTATCTAAACCAAGGCGCTTATTTAATTGTAATTCATACTCCTCCCAATTGGTAATGATTTGTTGCGCAACACCCGATGCCACTGCCGCTTTTGCTACCGCAGGTGCTAAAGTGCTTAATAATCTAGGATCCAATGGCTTTGGAATAATATACTCTGATCCAAAACTTAAACTTTGTTGGTTATACGCCATGTTTACTAAATCAGGTACTGCCGATTTTGCTAGTTCCGCTAGTGCCTTAACAGCGGCTAACTTCATCGCTTCATTAATTGACTTTGCACGCACGTCCAATGCACCACGGAAAATATATGGGAAGCCCAGTACATTGTTAACTTGATTAGGAAAATCAGAACGTCCAGTAGCCATGATGATATCCTTACGCACTGCGGTTGCCGCTTCATAATCAATTTCAGGATCAGGATTTGCCAATGCAAATACGATTGGATTTTTAGGCATGGACAAAACCATCTCAGGGGTAACCACATTACCCACACTTAAACCTAAAAACACATCAGCTGTTTTCATAGCTTGTGGTAAAGTAATGTTATCGGATTTTATTGCAAATGGTTTGCGATCAATGCCTAAGTCGTTACGCCCTTGATGTAACACACCGTCCTTATCAAACAAAATAAAATTTTCATAGAGCGCGCCTAGTGCCACATATAATTTAATACAAGCCATTGCAGCAGCGCCTGCACCATTCACCACAAATTTTGCTTTGTCTATTTTCTTTTTTTGTAATTCTAATGCATTTAATAAAGCTGCACTACTAATGATAGCAGTACCATGTTGGTCATCATGCATTACAGGAATATTCATTTTTTCCCTTAATTGCTGCTCAATGTAAAAACATTCAGGCGCTTTAATATCCTCTAAATTTATGCCACCAAAAGTGGGTTCTAATGATTTTACAATTTCAATAAATTTATCGGGATCCGTTTCATTGATTTCAATATCAAAAACATCAATGTCCGCAAATATTTTAAACAATACCGCCTTCCCCTCCATCACTGGCTTACTAGCGAGTGGTCCAATATTTCCCAAACCCAACACCGCAGTTCCATTAGTAATAACACCTACTAAATTTCCTTTTGCCGTGTATTTATAAACGTCACTTGGATTATTTATAATTTCGGTACAAGGAATCGCCACTCCCGGACTATAGGCCAAGGATAAATCCTTTTGTGTTTTGGCTTCCTTCGTTGGTACCACTTCAATTTTACCTGGCCTTCCCGAAGCGTGATATTCTAATGCCTGTTCCCTTCTTAAATTATCTTTTTTTGACATGAAATAGGTTTATAACGAATGTTAGTTTTGAAATTCAAAGTTAGTGAATTAATTTAAAACAGGTTTTTGCCTGTTTAGGCATATAAATTAACCCCCAAATAGCACATCATACCCACCCCTTGTTCAATGGCAGACTCATCGATATTAAAATGAGGGGTATGTACATTATGTATGATCCCTTCGGCCTCATTACGGACACCTAACCTGAAAAAACAACCTGGTATTAATTGCGAATAATAACCAAAGTCCTCGGCACCCATTCTTTTTTCAGTTTCTTCCACATTTTCGGCACCCATATATTCATCAGCTAATTTCCAAGCTGCTTCAGTAATCATAGGTTCATTATCAACGGTTGGATATCCAACGTCCACCCTAAAATCGATTTCAGCTCCTGTAGCTATTGCCAAACCTTTGGCTTGTTGCAACATGAATGCGTGTGCCTCAAATCGCCATTTTTCATCCATCGCCCTAAAGGTGCCCATCAATTTTACTTCACTTGGAATTACATTGGTGGTGTTACCCCCATGAATAGAACAGATAGATAAAACAGATGGATTTTGTGGATTTCGATTACGAGATATAATAGTTTGTAAGCTGGTAATTAATTGTGACGCCACTAAAATAGTATCCACTGTTTGATGTGGCGTTGCCGCATGTCCTCCTGGACCTTTGATGGAAATATATAATTCATCCGCACTTGCCATGACACGCCCTTTTCTAAAACTTAATTTCCCTAAATTCAATCCTGGATGTACATGTAATGCTACAATTCCTTGTGGTGTTGGATTTTGTAATGCACCATCACGAATCATATAACTTGCGCCGCCTGGATTTTTTTCCTCACCTGGTTGAAATAATAATTTTATAGTGCCCTCAAATTCATCACGCAAACTCCATAATATTTTTGCAGCACCTAATAATATCGTTGTATGCACATCATGACCGCAAGCGTGCATTACCCCTTCATTGGTTGAAATATAATCCACTTTATTTTCCTCAATAATTGGAAGCGCATCCATATCCGCCCTTAAAGCAACGACACGCTTTGATGGATTTTTTCCTTCAATGATGCCTAGTACTCCTGTGGTTGCGATCAATGTAAATGGAATCCCAATTTTTGTTAACTCCACTTGAATAAATTTACTTGTTTCAAATTCCTGATAACTTAATTCTGGATGCGCATGCAAATACCTTCGCGTGGTCACATTTTCCGCTTGGTTTTGTTTTGCGTATTGTTTTATTTTTTCAAGTAAGCGCATACTAGTAATATTTAATGGCGATTTTGGGTTTGGTTTCGCAACTTAAAGTTAGCAATTAATAGTTACTTTTAAGTTGCTCAGTTTTTGCACCCGACACAATGGCTACGCCAGCACTACAACCTATGCGCGTGGCTCCAGCTTCAATCATTTGCTTTGCAGTTTCATAATCGCGAATACCTCCCGACGCTTTTATATGGACTGACGCTGGTAAATGTTTTCTGAATAATTGAACAGCTTCAACACTTGCACCTTTTTCAGCATAGCCTGTAGACGTTTTTAAATAATCAATGCCGGCTGCACCATAAATATCGCAACAAGCAATAATTTCTTCATGGGTCAATACCCCTGATTCAATAATTATTTTGATCACTTTACCTTTGGATCGAATGATGGGAAGAATGTGATTTATTTCATCGGCGATGGCTGTCCAATCTCCATTTTTAATGGCTGATATGTTTGCAACTACATCTAATTCATCAGCACCATCCACCATCGCTAAAATAATTTCAGCAATTTTTGCTTCCGTTGCGCTATAGCCAAAAGGAAATCCAATAACCGTTGCCACTTTCACTTCCGTTCCTGTAACAAAACCCTTTGCTAGTTTTACAAAATTGGGAGGCACACATACTGCGGCAAAATCATATTGCTTTGCTTCTGCACATAATTTTTCAATATCCGAAACCAAACAGGTTGGTTTTAATATGGTATGATCGATGTATTGATTAAGCGGCATCTTTTCCATGACATGCTTTGTGTTTTTTTCCACTTCCACAAGGACATGGATCATTACGACCAATTTTTGGCCCTACTTGAACAGGTGCTTGCTTTTGCTCACTTGGATCATTGTATGTTTTTTCACCCTCCACTTCCTCTGATCTATTCGCGCTTAATTTGCTTAAATCTGTTTTTTGTCTGCGTCCTTCTTTCACCGCACTGGTTTCCATGGGTATATGTGCATGACATAAAAATTGCACCAACTTATGATTTATTTCCAAATCCATTCTTCTAAATAATTCAAAGGCTTCCATTTTATAAATAACCAATGGATCTTTTTGCTCATAGGTGGCCGTTTGTACGGATTGTTTTAAATCATCCATCGCGCGCAAATGTTCCTTCCATGCATCATCCACCAAACTCAATGCAATGGACCTTTCGGATTGAACAGCTAAAGTAGAACCACTTGTTGCAATATTTTTATCCAAATTAACGAGCACATTAAATGCTGTTTTTCCATCACTAACGGGCACGATCACATTTTCAATATGATTGCCTTGTTGTAATCTGATATTTTTAAATACCGGAATACTATTTTGCATCATTTCCTTTTTACGGTACTCGTAATGCCCAATGGTTTCCTGATATACTAATTCAATTAAATCATTTTCCTTAGCAGAAGTGAATTCTTCGAATGAAATTTTACTATCTAATCCAAACTGTACAATAAGTCCCAACTTGAATGCTTCGTAATCATTCATTGTTTTATGATTCACGACTAATCCTTCTACTACTTGATAAAATGCATTGTCTAAATCCAATGCCAATCTTTCTCCAAACAATGCGTGACTGCGTTTTTTATAAATCACGGATCTTTGTTTGTTCATCACATCATCATATTCCAACAAACGCTTCCGGATACCAAAGTTATTTTCCTCTACTTTTTTCTGCGCACGTTCAATTGATTTTGTAATCATGCTGTGCTGAATCACTTCGCCTTCCTTGTAACCAGCAAAGTCCATGATTTTTGCAATTCTTTCGCTTCCAAACATGCGCATCAAATCATCTTCCAATGAAACAAAGAATAAAGAAGATCCTGGATCCCCTTGACGACCCGCACGACCACGTAACTGTCTGTCCACACGACGAGATTCATGCCTTTCTGTACCTAATATTGCTAAACCACCCGCAACTTTAACTTCGGGACTTAATTTAATATCCGTTCCACGTCCTGCCATATTCGTAGCAATCGTAACTGCGCCTGTTAAACCTGCTTCCGCAACCACTTGTGCTTCTCGTGCATGTTGTTTCGCATTCAATACATTGTGTGGAATATTTTTTTGACGCAACATTCTACTCAACAATTCACTTACTTCCACAGAGGTTGTACCACATAAAACGGGACGGCCTTTTTCACGCAGGTCCACAATAGCATCAATCACCGCACCAAATTTTTCGCGTTTGGTTTTATACACCAAATCCTGATCATCAATACGTATCGCTGGAATATTTGTCGGTATAGAAACCACATCTAATTTATAAATGCTCCAAAACTCAGAAGCTTCTGTTTCCGCAGTACCGGTCATACCCGCCAACTTATGGTACATTCTGAAAAAGTTTTGCAAAGTAATGGTGGCATAGGTTTGACTAGCCGCTTCAATTTTTACATTCTCCTTTGCTTCAATCGCTTGGTGCAAGCCGTCAGAATAACGACGACCTTCCATGATACGACCTGTTTGCTCATCTACAATTTTAAC
>SHWT01000041.1 GCA_009693715.1 Chitinophagaceae bacterium | reverse complement strand
AAATCTATTTTAGGGTTGATTCCTTTAAAATATTGAACACCAATACTTTTTGTTGAATTACTTAATTTTTCCCAAGACTTATTACTTAAAACTGTGCCTAGCGTATTCACTTGAATGGCTCTGGCAGTTGTAAAATCAAAGGCAGAAACTTTTAAGGCAATAGATGGTTTTTTCACATTCGCACCAGTTTGCGCAGCAACATTACCCGCAAAAGCTAAGATGACTAGAGAAAATAGTATTTTTTTCATAGTATTAAATAGTTAATATTTACACAAATTTAGTTCTAAAAGATGAAATATTGAAATATTTTATAGGTTAACAAATTACTATGATTTTGGCGTGATTTTCGAATAGCCAATGGCCTCAATAGCCACTTTTACGATCCCTTTTGCATTGATAATCAATTTCTTAGACGCAGCTTGACTTAAATCTATGATTCTCCCTTTTTGTAGCATTCTTGGGTCCATACGATCATTTACCCTTACCATTACATTGGCACCTGTGCGTAAATTTGTAACGCGTACAATGGTGTTTAACTTGAATAAATTACACGCTGCAGTTAGCTTTGTATTACTAAATACTTCGCCATTAGAGGTCAAAGTTCCATTAAAACTGTTACTATAAAAACTTGCAATGCCTGTGATCCGATTTAATTCAATATGAATCCGAGATGTATCGATCCATTTTCTATAGCGTTTTATATTTGCGCTATCTAAATAAATGGCGTTGGTTAAGGTATTGGGGGAAATTTGTTGCGCAAAAAAAAAGGAGGGAGATGGCAACATCAAAAAGATGCAACCAGCGGCTATTTTTATAAAATTAAATAACTGCATGAACGATTATAATGTGATCACTTCCACTACTGAGTCAATATTAAGTGACCCATAAATATGCGGGAATAATTCGTTCATATCCTGGGCTAGTTCAAATAAAACAGGTCTTTGTACTTTGGCTTTTTCTATTTTAAGTTTTACCAATCCCGATTGCCCTTTGTAAAATCGGTCTAGTACACCAGGAATTTGTCTTTCAATGGAACAATGAATAAACCCATCTTTTTCATATTGTAATGGTAAATATTCATTTTTTAACAAAGCTTGATCCCACTCCTTTTGCGTTGTCACATGGTATATAAATTCGCTTTCCATAATTTTAATTTTTAATGATTCTTGGAATTTTTTGATCTATCATCATTAAATCTGCAAGAACAATAGCAGTAACGGCCTCCAAGACAACCGGTACCCTAAGTGCTATACATAAATCGTGTCTTCCTTTTACAGAAAAATTTTCTTGTTCATTGGTTTCCCAATTCAGTGTAATTTGTTCTTTGGGTGTTGAAGAAGTTGGTTTTACTGCAATCCTAAAAACCAAATCATTTCCATTCGTATATCCCCCTACTACCCCACCTGCATTATTTGTTTTTGTTTTTCCAATAGCATCTATGATCGCATCATTGTGTTCAATCCCAAACATGTTTGCAGCTGCAAAGCCGGTACCAAATTCAATTCCTCTGATGGCAGGTATCGCAAATACCGCATGGCTTATTAAAGATTCTACTGAATTAAAAAAATGTTCCCCTAATCCAATGGGTAATCCTGTCACAATACATTCCACAATGCCACCAACACTATCTTTGTTGTCAATTGCATTTTGTAATCCTTTATCTAAATCAGTTTCGCCACCGATACTTTTTAGGGTGGCTTTTACTTCAACCCCTTTTAATAATTTTTTAGCGACCACACCCGCACCCACTAAAGCTGCAGTAAGTCGACCACTAAAATGTCCGCCACCTCTATAGTCTTCAAAACCTCCAAATTTTTGATGTGCTGTAAAATCAGCATGACCTGGTCTTGGAACTGCTCTTTGTTTTTCGTAATCACCACTTCTCGTATTGTTATTTTCAAATAACATCATGAGTGGCGCACCCGTAGTGATGTCATTAAAAAGTCCAGTTTTAAAAATAGGTATGTCATCCTCCTGCCTTGGTGTAGTTCCTTTTTGTTTGCCCCCTTTACGACGCTCCATATCTTCAGTGAAATCAGCCGCTATTAATGGCAATCCTGCAGGACATCCATCAATAGTTATGCCTACACATGCCCCATGTGATTCTCCAAATATCTGTAGACTAAATAAGGTTCCAAATTTGTTCATGTTACAAAGTTCAATATTACAAGATAAGAAATTTATTCAATATCCACTTTTGCACCCAATTGTTGCAAATCAGTAAAGAAATCAGTATAGGATTTATTGATGGCCTCCGCTTCGGTAATTTCAACAGGTCCATTCGCGCATAAAGCGGCTACAGCACATGCCATGGCAATGCGATGGTCATGCTGGGAAAATACTACAGCTGATTTAATTTCACTTCCGCCATGTATTTGCATGACATCACCCGATAAAATAATATTTACACCCATTTTTGCAAACTCCGCTTGCAAGGTGAGCCCGCGATCACTTTCTTTATGCGCTAACCGATTTACACCTTTTATTTCACTAACTCCATTACAATAACAAGCTAATGCAACCAATGGCGGAAATAGATCAGGACAATCAGTTGCATCAAATTGAAAGGCATTCAATTTTTCTTGTTGCCCATTTTCCATATTTTTATTAGGTCCTAAAATGATGCCATCCACTTCAATCCTGATGCTTGCGTTGGCGCTTATTAAAGCACTAATGATTTTTTTATCCGCCTGTGTTGAATTTAATTGTAAGCCTTTCACTTTAATAGGCCCCGCTATCGCACCAGCGACTAATAAAAACGCAGCCCCACTCCAATCACCTTCTACAGTATATTCAATCAATGGTTTTAACGGCGTATGATGATAAAATTTAAAACTTTCATAGTTGGTATGTTTTACATTCCAACCAAATTCATTTAATACGGCTAGCGTTAAATCGATATATGGTTTGCTTTTTAAATCCAACACCTTGATTTCGGTATCATACACTTCAGTGGCGGCATACGCCATTAATAAACCGGTTAAAAACTGCGAACTCAAGGAACCATCCACTGTGATGTTTACTGGTTGTAAAGGCCCTTTTATTTCAATAGGCAAAAAACCTTTTTGCGATTTTATGGCAACACCCAAGGAAGGAAATATTTCATCAAAAAAATGCATCGGTCTTTTTACTAAGCTTCCCTTTCCTTCAATGCTGATAGTTTGGTTACTTAAAGCGGCAATTGGGGTAAACATGCGAATGCCTAGGCCACTTTCGCCACAATTCATTATAGCCCCCACTGGGTTCACCCCATTTGAAGTCACAGTGACAGTTGGATGATCTATTTCATTGTTTCCTGCTTTGTTTATTTCAACAACAGCGCCTAATTTTTGAATGACATCTGTTGCAGCCAAATCATCATTTGAATGGCCAGGATTATGTATGATTGTTTGGCCCTTATGCAACAACGCAGCAGCACATGCTCTTTGCATACTACTTTTGCTTGCTGGTGCAATTTGCTCCCCTACTAATTTTGATGGATATACTATTACACGCATCTTATGAATACAACTTGATTAATTTTTCTAATGATTTCATAGGCACCGTTTCATAAACGGCATGTCCTAATTTATTCAATAACACATACTGCATTCCTTTACTTGCCTTTTTCTTATCCTTTTGCATCAGGTCCATCGCTTGTGTAATATCAAAACGCATACTAATGGGCAATCCATACTTTTTTAAAGTTTCAATTAAAATGCCTGTGTCCGTAAAACCTTGCAATACTTGAGATATTTTAGCAGCATACACCATTCCAATACTAATTGCATGCCCATGTAATAATGCATGTTCATTTTCAATGGCGTGTCCAATAGTGTGCCCAAAATTGAGCAACTTACGGTCGCCTTTTTCAAACTCATCCTTTTGCACCACGGTCATTTTAATTTTTATATTTTTTTCAACCAAGGCGATTAAATCTTTTTTATTTTTTTGATAAAACAATAAGTCATGTATCGCCAGTTGCTTCATCATTTTAGCATCCTTGATGGCTGCATGTTTAATAATTTCAGCAAACCCATTCTCCCATTGATGATGGGGTAGTGTTTTCAAAAAATCAAAATCGTATAATAAAAAGGACGGTTGCTTGATTAGTCCAACCATATTTTTATATAAGCCAATATCAATGCCATTTTTACCGCCAATACTAGCATCCACCATGGCTAAAATAGTAGTAGGTACAAAACCAAAAGATAGCCCACGCATATATATACTTGCAGCATAGCCGACCATATCGGTAACCACACCACCCCCCACGCCTATTAGCACCGCTTCACGCGTTGCACCTAGGTTAAGTAAGGCTTCAATTATAAAATTGACAGTGGCTTGTTGTTTGTGTTCCTCTCCTGCTGGAATGACAATCGTTTTTTTACCCTTGAATTTATTTTGGTGCAAAGCATACACATTTTCATCCGTGATGTAAAATGCATTTGCCTTGTTGACCAATTTTTCAATAGCTTGAAACCTGCCATCTAATATAAATGACACTGTACTTGTAGCTAATTTAACTTTCCAGTTTTTCATGTATTTGATTAAGAATTACTAATTTAAATAAAGCCTTTGTACCGTGAATGATTAAAAGTACATGGCTTTACCGGGCTCGAAAGTTATTTATTCATTACTTTATTTTGGTGTTGAATACTTTCCATATGAACGGCATCCATATACTTAGTAATAAAATCCTCACTTAAGCCAATTTTATTTCCTTTACCTACCGCACGCTCTAAAATTTCATTCCAACGATTGGTTTGCAAAATAGTAATATCATTGTTCTTTTTATATTCACCAATTTTTTCAGCCACCTTCATACGGGTAGCTAAAACTTGTAATAACTCATCATCCAATTGGTTAATTTGTTGCCTTAATTTTTCAAGCGCAGCATGATATTCAGCAGAAGCAACATCTTCCTTTCTCCAACGAATTGCTTCCAACATCTCTTTCAACACTTCTGGTGTAATTTGTTGTTTGGCATCGCTCCATGCATTGTCTGGATCAATATGTGATTCAATAATTAAACCATCAAAATCCAAGTCCATTGCTTGTTGCGCTACTTCTTGTAAAATATCACGACGACCACAAATATGTGAAGGATCATTGATCATTGGAATACCTGGATAACGACGCTTCATTTCAATTGCCAAATGCCACATAGGTGCATTTCGGAATTCCGTATTGCCATAAGAGCTAAATCCACGATGTATTAAACCCAAATCCTCGATGCCTGCTTTTGCGATACGCTCCATCCCACCAATCCATAATTCTAAATCAGGATTGATTGGATTTTTAATTAAAACTGGCACTTTCACACCTTTTAATGCATCTGCAATTTCTTGCACACTAAAAGGATTCACGGTTGTCCGAGCACCTACCCACAAAACATCAACATCAAAATGCAATGCATCTTCCACTTGTTTCGCTGTAGCCACCTCAATAGCTACTGGAAGTCCAGTTTCTTTTTTGGCTTGTTGCATCCAAGGCAACCCTTTAGTGCCAATACCTTCAAAACTTCCCGGACGCGTTCTTGGTTTCCAAATACCTGCACGCATAATGTCCACTTTTCCTGTGGCTGCCAATCGGATAGCAGTTTGCATCACTTGCTCCTCCGTTTCTGCACTGCAAGGACCTGATATAATCAAGGGTGATTTTTTTAATAAAACGCTTACTTTTTGTTGTTGTTCTGTTAAGTCTGCCATGTGTCCCAGTTTTTAATATTTAAATATTTATTTTATTTGTAACCTTTATACTATTTTATCAATATCGCTTTTATTATTACCCTTCTCTTTTACTGAATCCTTTTGGACCACCGCTGTCTGCATCATTCATTCTAATACGACGACCTTTGTAATTTTTACCATCTACTGCATTGATCATTTGTTTTGCAGCACCTGATTCAATTTCAACCCAGCTATTCATATCGCGCATGTCAATTTTTCCTAAAGCTTCTTTTCTCAAATCACTCATGTCTAATATAAATTGTAAAAAGCTGGCTTTATAAAAACCATCCTTAGTACCTAGGTTTACAAATAAACGGGTGTATCCGCTTGCACCTCTTTCCGCACCGCGACTTCCGCGATCCGACGAACCGTGATCCGATGAACTGCGTTCCATTCCGCGATCATTGCTTCTTGAACGACCACGATCAGCACCGCCAAATTCTTGACGACCTCTATCACGATTACGATCCTGTTGCTGCATAGGTTCACGACGCCCTTTATCAGCGGTACGAATATTTAAATCCTGTGCATTTTCATAATAACTTAAGAAACGATTAAATTCCAAAGCAGCGACACGCTTTAAAATTTCTTCCTTGGTCATGTCTGCAAATTTTTCTGCCAACATGGGAACGTAAGTTTCATAATCACCATGACTCACATCCGTTGACATTAACTTATCCATGACATGGAAAAATTGCTTGCGACACACATCCTTACCACTTGGGATATCCAATTTATGGAAGGTACATTTATTCATGTTTTCAATCTGACGCAAACGATAGGACTCACGCGCATGCACGATAGATATACAAATACCCTCACTACCCGCACGACCTGTACGACCACTACGATGGGTATACACTTCCACATCATCAGGTAATTCAAAATTGATGACATGCGTAATTCCTTTGACATCAATTCCACGCGCAGCCACATCCGTTGCAATTAATAATTGCAAACTTTTATCTCTAAATTGGCCCATAACTCGATCCCGTTGTTGTTGTGTTAAATCACCATGGATGGCATCAATATCATAACCTTCGCGCGTTAATCTTTGTGCCACATCCTGTGCATCCGCTTTGGTTCGGGTAAAAATAATCCCATAAATACCAGGATTAAAATCAATGATTCTTTTTAAAGTCTCATAACGGTGTTGCGCTGATGTTAAATAATATTGGTGATCAATACTCTTATTCGTGGCATTCACTTTACCAATGGTCACTTCCACTGGTTCCTTCATGTAACGTTTGCTTACTTTTCTGATTTCAGCTGGCATGGTTGCACTAAACAACCAAATACTTTCTCTGTTGGGTGTGTTTTTTAAGATAAATTCAATGTCATCCTGGAAGCCCATGTTTAACATTTCATCTGCTTCATCCAATACCACATATTCTATCTTTTCTAAATTAATGGCTTTTCTTTCGATCAAATCAATTAACCGACCTGGCGTTGCGACGACCACTTGCACCCCTCTTTTTAAATCTTTAATTTGCATTCCTATGGAAGTGCCGCCATACACTGCTAAAACTTGCAAACCTGGAATGTGTTTTTTAAACAAATTCATTTCGTTTACAATTTGCATACATAATTCCCTTGTTGGACAAACCAATAATGCTTGCGGATACTTATCTGCAGTTTTGATTAATTGTAATAAAGGCAATCCAAAAGCAGCTGTTTTACCAGTGCCTGTTTGCGCTAATCCAATAAAATCCTTGGTACCACTAATCAAAATCGGAATGGAACGCTCTTGTATTTCAGTGGCGTGTGTGTATCCTAATTCTGAAACCGCCTTCACTAATTGCTCATTAATACCAATCTCCGAAAAGGTTTTTTGGGATTTAACAGCCTCAATTAATTCATTTGTTATATTCAACTCTTCTTTCTTCTTCATTTTTAATATTTTTTGCTAAGTCGCTTTATGCGCTTCGCTTTTTGTAATTATTTTAAAATCTTTTTTATTTTATTTGCATTTTGAATCAACTCCAACAAATAGGCTGGGTTTTCTTTTTCCAGACTAGCTTTAAACTTTCGAAGTTGACTAATATGCTCATTTAGCACATCTAATACATTTTCCTTGTTTTGCATAAAGATGGGCACCCACATTTCCGCATTGGACTTGGCCAAACGAACAGTGCTTTCAAAACCACCACTGGCTAACTCGAAAATTGCATCCGATTCTTTTTCCTTCTCCAACACGGTATTGGCCAGTGCGAATGAAGTTATATGCGATATATGACTTATATAAGCCACATGAATATCATGTTTGATTGCATCCATGTATAATATATGCATACCTAACTGGACATACATTTGCTCAATGATTTCTAAAGCATCTGGATCCACTTGTGATTTATTACAAATGACCGTTGCCTTATCTACAAACGCATCTGTTTGCGCAGCTGTTGGACCACTAAATTCAGTACCCCACATTGGATGTGTTGGAACGAATCTTCCTTTATTGGAATGTGCATTCGCGACATTTACAATACTTTCCTTAGTAGACCCTAAGTCAAAAACAACTTGCTTATTCACTAAATTCAAAATGGTGGGCAATAATAATTCAGCCACATTAACTGGTGTTGCAAGTGCAATGATATCAGAAGATGTAACTGCGTCCTCCAAGGACATAATCTCATCTACAATACCTAATTGCAAAGCTTGCTGTTGGTGTTCTATGTTTTGATCCACGCCAATAACATGACTTACAAAGCCTTTCTTTTTCAAAGACAATGCAATGGATCCTCCCATTAAACCAATACCCACCACTGCTAAACGCATGCTTTTATTTTTTTTATTGCTTCACTAAATTTTTCCAATGAACCACATAAACTTACTCTGATATAATCGCTACCTGCACTACCAAATATGCCACCAGGGGTGATAAAAACATTGGCTTCATACAATACCTTATCACTTAACGCATAACCATCTTTGTAAGTAGCGGGAATTTTTGCCCAAACAAACATTCCCACTTGTTGTTTTGAATAGGCACATTTTAAAACATCTAATAATTCGAATACTTTTTCACGTCGTGCTGTATATATTTTATTCACGGAATCATACCAACTTTGATCCAAGCTTAATGCTTTAGCTGCTGCTAATTGCACAGGCAAAAACATACCACTATCCATGTTGGATTTAAACCTAAGTATTTCATTGATTCGGTCCTCGGCGGCAATTAACATGCCCACTCTCCAACCTGCCATATTCTGGCTTTTACTAAGAGAGTTTAATTCGATCACTACTTCTTTTGCACCATTGATACTTAATAAGCTTCCCGGCTTATCATTTAAAATAAATGCGTAAGGATTGTCATGACAAATCAATATTTGATGCTTCTTTCCAAAGGCTACTAAATTCTCAAACAATTCCTTAGTAGGACTTTGACCTGTTGGCATATGCGGATAATTCACCCACATCAACTTGACTTTTGATAAATCTGATTTTTCTAAATTTTCAAAGTCAGGTGCCCAACTATTTTCGGCAGTTAATGCATAATACAGCGGAGTGCCACCCGCTAATTTAACTGCACTTGTGTATGTCGGATAACCAGGATTTGGAATTAATACCTGATCGCCTTCATTTAAATAGGTCATGCATATATGCATGATCCCTTCCTTGCTTCCTAGTAATGGAAGTATTTCAGTTGCTGGATTTAAATCAGCCACATTAAAATACTTTTTATACCAATTCGCAATAGCTTCCCTTAATATAGGAGAGCCCTTGTAAGATTGATAAGCATGAACATTGTCCTTACTTGCTTCTTCTTGCAATATTTTTATAACATCTGGATGTGGTGGTAAATCAGGGCTGCCTATTCCTAAATTAATAATTCCCTTGCCAGCTTTATTGAGTTCATCAATCTCGCGAAGCTTGGATGAAAAATAATATTCACCAATTCCTTCTAATCTATTTGAAGTTGTTACATTCATCTTTATCCTTTTACTACTTTTCCTTTTTTATACACCCCGAATATTTTCAAACTATTGGTTAATGCTTTTACCTCTTCCAATACTTTCTCCATTTGCTTTTTATTATCAAACTCCACATCTGCATAAAAGCCATATTTAAATGTGCTTCCCGGAATCGGCATACTTTGTAATTTGCTCAAGTTCACTTTTCCTTGCGCTATTTTAGCCAACACTTTTGATAAAATACCTCTTGAATGATCTGTTTGAAAATAGATAGAAGCCTTATCTGCATTTTCAATTATTGTTTTTGTAACCTTAGGCTCCATGATTAAAAATCGAGTGATATTATTCTTCAACGTATGCACGTCGGGTGATAATACATTTAAACCATACAATTCTGCAGCAAATTTACTTGCTATTGCTGCGGTATGTTTGCTTTTATGTTGGTGCACCATTTTAGCACTTAAGGCCGTATCCTCAGTTTCGACTAATTTCCAATGATGCTTTTCTAAATAATCCAAACATTGCAAAATTGCCATTGGATGACTATGCACTTCCTTAATTTCTTCGAGCTTTACTCCAGGATTCGCCAATAAGTTTTGACTGATAGATAAATATACTTCCCCAATCACTTGAAGATTACTTTTTTGCAATAAATTATAATTTGGCAAAATACTTCCAGCAATTGAATTTTCGATAGCCATCACAGCCCCATCAGACATTTTAACATCCCCACCAATTTTGACCACTTCCCTAAATGTATCACAAGTAATTACCTGTACATTTTTCCCAAAAAAATGCATCGCTGCCACTTGGTGGAAACTTCCTTCGTAACCTTGTATCGTAACCTTTTTATTCATTTATCTTAAACCCAGTTGTTTATTTTTATCCTCTCCGATCATTACCATCCATTTCCACTTCCTTTTCTCCACTTCCTTTTTCCACTTCAAACTTTCATTTATACCCCTGCTTCATTTTTGGATACAAAAAATCCCGACTTTTGGGCCGGGATTGTATATTTATTTAATTTCTTTATGCTTTTACAAATATTACCCGGCTACTTTGGTTAAAGTAGAAATAAAAGAAAAAGTAAAACCAATTGTTAATATTTGCTTTCATCGTTTCACAAAGGTAATCAATATAGGCTAATTGACAAAATTGTTTGCCAGAAATAAAGCCAAAACTAACAAATAGTCGTTTTGCAACTCGCTCATTTACAAAGCGCTATTATCCTTTAAATGAAATAAAAATGGAGATGTATATAAATGAACTTTGTAAAGAATCGGAGATTTATTTGTGGTCAATCCTTTGATTTTGAAGATGAACTCATTTACCGCTGGGGAAGGCTAAAAAAATGAGTCCCCCCGTAGAAACGGCGGGACTCTTACGATTGCTTGCCATATGAAACTTTTCCGATAACTGTTAGTTGGCAAGTTTGAGTTATAAATAACCCACCAACAGTTCAATTATTTATTTTGCAGCAGCAGTTGTATCAACTGTTGCAGCAGCAGCAGTGTCAACAGTTACAGCAGCAGTTGTATCTACAGTTGCAGCAGCTGTATCAGTTGTAGCTTCAGTTGAAGCACCACCACAAGCAGTTAAAGCAGCGATAGCTAAGATTGCGAATACTTTTTTCATAAAATTTGTTTTAAATTAATTAATTAATACTCTTAATACAAAAAGGATAAAAAGGTAACCTTCCTCCCTAAAAAAATATAAAAGAACCCTTTTTGGGTTACTTTTGCCTTAAATACGTATAAATATCTTGAAAGCTGAACGCAATGAACAAGGCCTCTTAAAGGGATTAGCGCAGAATGACTCCAAAGCAGTGGAAACACTCTATAAAAGTCATTTTACGATGATTCAGCACTTCGTAGAAAATAACAATGGAAGTTTTGACGACGCAAGGGATATTTTTCAAGAAGCAATGATTGCTTTATATGAAAAAGTGCAGTTAGATTCATTTGTACTCACCTGCCAGATTAAAACCTACCTATTTTCGATTTGTAAGCATTTATGGCTAAAGCGCTTACATCAAATGGGTAAATACAGTAGCCCATTAAGCGGACAGGAGGAAAGCATCTTTGTGGAAAACGACTTGGGGTTGATTGAAAAAAAAGATGCTGCTTTCGCCATCATGGATCGGGCATTAAATAGTTTGGGAGAGCCATGTAAAAGTTTGTTAGAAGGGTATTATTTAAATAAAAAAGGGATGCAGGAACTAGCAAGTCAGTTTGGATATACCAATGCCGATAACGCCAAGAACCAAAAATATAAATGTTTGATGCGCCTTAAAAAACTTTTTTTTGCGCAATATAATATAGGAGATTAATTATGGAAGACATTCAATTATTAGAGAACATTGAAAAATACTTGTCAGGCGAATTGTCTGATCAGGAAAGAGTGCAATTTGATGTCATCAGACAAAAATCAGCGGACATTGATCAAATGGTGGTAGAACACAAGCTATTTTTAGATCAAATGGAAGCCTATGCGAAACGAAAAAATGTTGCGCAAACATCCCACCAAGTTTTTTCTAGCTTATTAGCCAATGGGGAATGGGTGCCTATTGAATCAGCAGCGCCCCCAACCAAACTGATACAGCTATGGTCAAAATATAAAAAAGGAATTGCTATTGCAGCTTCATTTGGTGGATTTGTTGCCATTTTTACTTCTATTATTGTAATGTACTTATCCCCTAGTTTAAATGGGTCTCAATTACTCCAGTTAAGTAAAGCAGTCGAAGTCATTAAAAAGAACCAACAAGCACAGGGTTATTTATTGAATGAAGTGAAAACAAAGGTTCCTGAAAATGCAAAATTAATTAGTGGGGGTTCCGGATTTTTAATTGACACCAAAGGATATATCATCACCAATGCACATGTATTAAAAGGCAACGGCGCGATTGTTATTAATAGTAAAGGACAGGAATTAAATGCAACCATTATTTACAGTGATATAACAAATGATCTTGCTTTATTAAAAATAGAAGACAAGGATTACAAACAACCCAAGGCCATTCCCTACGCCATTCGTCGAAAAATTTCTGACTTAGGTGAGGAAATTTTCACACTAGGTTTCCCACGTAATGATAATGATATTGTTTACGGTAAGGGTTATTTAAGTGCGCAAACAGGTTATGAGGGTGATAGCAGTTCCTACCAAATACAAATAAGCGCGAATCCTGGTTACTCTGGCGCGCCAATCTTTAATTCGAATGGCGAATTAATTGGCGTCATAAGTACAAGACAAAAATTAGCAGAAGGGGTTGCCTTCGCTGTTAAATCAACGGAGATTATAGAAGTTGTAAATGCATTAAAGTTGGATGAAAAAACAAAAAATATAAATATTAAGTTGCAAAGATTTTCAAGCAGCCCTAGTAAGAACAGAAAATCACAACTAGACAATTTAAAAAACTTTATGTACAGCGTTAGGTCATTTAATTAGACCACCCTTTCCTATTTCATCTTACTGCGCTATCATCTATTTAAATTTCTTTGAGCACTCGTATTACCAAAGACTATTTGGATATACTTGATCCCCTACTAATTGATCAATACTCGCTTTAACGCCAGGAGCATCCTCCTTATAGGTTACCCCAAACCATTTTGCTTCTGTAGCGATCACTTTTACTTTACCTAAATTTAGTTCTGCAAATCGGCCCGCTACCAAAGGAATAAAAAATTCTGACTTTAATTCCTGCCCTTGCTTTTCTAAAAATAAAGTAAACTCACGTTCGCATAAATCAATAAAACCAGGTGCGAAACACATAAAGTTCATACTCACTCTAGTAGCTTCTGCTAATGGAGTTTCAACACCTTCCTCCTCATATACTATTTGACCACTCGCGGTTCTAAATATTTTTGTACGCTCATTTATCTTTGTTAAATAGGATTCCCCATCTAAAGTACACACCCCCCTACTAACGGTCCCATTTTCACTTAAGGTATTGGATAACTCATATCCTAAAATACAATATGTTTTTTCAGAACAGGTGGTGGTTAAAAAATCAAAAGCTTGCTTAAATGCATCTACCCCATAATAATCATCCGCATTGATGACTGCAAAGGGTTCATTCACCACGCCCTTGGTACATAACAATGCATGTGCAGTTCCCCAAGGTTTTGTTCTATCGGCCGGGGTAGGATAATTATTAGTAAACTTATCTAAAGATTGATATACATATGCAGTTTCTATTTTGCCATTTAATTTTGGTTCGAAAATATTTTTAAACGGCTCCGCAAATTCTTCCCTAATTATAAAAACAACTTTCCCAAATCCTGCACGAATAGCATCATAAATTGAATATTCCATGATGGTTTCCCCATTGGGGCCAAACCCTTCAATTTGCTTCATACTGCCATACCTACTTGCCATTCCAGCAGCCAAAATCACCAATGTGGGTGCACTCATCGTTTGTATATTTTAATCGTATTTTTACTTAATCTCAAAAGCAGCGTAAAAATAACTGTTTTATATTAATAGAAAAAATTTGAACGAAAACATTAACATACAAGTAGTTCCTAACTTTTGTTTAAAAAACATGCAATTGGATGTATTAAGATTAGACGAGCTACACCCCATTGTGAGCGGTAATAAATGGTTTAAACTTAAATACTATTTGCAACAAGCTAAGGAGCAAAAATCGGATACCATTGCTAGTTTTGGAGGCCCTTATTCCAATCATTTGGTGGCACTAGCCTATGCCGCAAAAGAATATAATTTTAAAAGCATCGGCTATGTCAGATCCAATGAGGACGAACACATTACCCCCAGTTTACAGGAAGCGATGCACTATGGAATGAATTTAAAATTTCTAGGTAGAAACAATTTTCAAGTATTTAAAAACGAATTGCTTCAAAATAATCAAGCGAACAATACCTACTTTGTTGATGAAGGTGGATATGGCACACTTGGAGCACAAGGAGCTGCCACTATTTTATCCAATGAAAAAATCAATAGCTATAGTCATATTATATGCGCTGTAGGCACGGGTACGATGATGGCTGGTTTAATTAACGCCGCAAAGCCACACCAGCATGTGATTGGTATACCAGTATTAAAAAATGAAGCAACTATTCGAGATGAAATAAATCAATTAATACCTACTCACAAAGAGCAGTACACCTTACTTCATGATTTTCACTTAGGCGGTTACGCTAAAACGAATCAAGCACAATTTGATTTTATGAACCTACTATGGCAAACAGATAAAATACCCACCGATATTGTATATACGAGCAAATTATTTATGGCAGTAAAAAGTTTAATGAATACGAACTACTTTGCACCTACTGCTACAATTTTAATAATTCATAGTGGCGGCTTACAAGGCAATAGATCATTGCCTACAGGAACCTTGCTGTTTTAACGCGAGTTATATCAGCAGCCCACCTATAAAGTAATTGTGATTAGAAAAAATCTAGTATTAAAGTTGCAACTAAGAAGTGACTAAATCGCAGTCGAATACTTGCTCGAAATGAAATTTAATTTTTTGCTTCACTTCGGCATAATCCACCTTCCTGCCTAATTCTTTTTCTAATGAGGTGACAGCCTTCCCTTGTATACCACAGGGTACGATGTATTCGAAATGGGATAAATCTGTATTTACATTTAATGCAAAACCGTGCATCGTAATCCAACGACTACATTTAATGCCCATGGCACAAATTTTTCTTGCCATAAAGGGATCTTCAGGGGATAACCATACCCCTGTTTCTCCACTGCTGCGATCCCCTTTTAATCCAAAGTCAGCGAGTACTAGGATAATCACTTCCTCCAAACTGCGCAAATACCAACCTAAATCGGTTTTAAACTTATCTAAATCTAATATCGGATATCCTACTACTTGTTGTAAACCATGATAGGTGATATCACCCCCACGATTGATATGATAAAACTCAATACCTAAATTTTGTAATTGTTCCTCAGATACCAACACATGCTCCCTTTTGCCACTTTTCCCTAATGTAAATACGGGCGGATGCTCAACCATTAACAAACGATGTTCCGTATTCGCTTGGTTGGCTGGCTGATTATTTGCCCTATTGATGGATTTTAATTGGGTGCTTTTTAATAACAATTCCTCCTGATAATCCCAGGTTGGTTTATAGGATTTTACCCCTAAATCTTCAAAAAACACTTTTTGACGCATAATACAAAGTTACAAACTAAGCCGCAATATCCTACTTTTGCATCATGTCAGAAGAAATAGAAATAGCAGGCGAGGAACAAAATGAATCCATTTACGAAAAACTCGTATTCAATATTGATAAGGGGCAGGAGCCAACCCGTATTGACAAATGGCTACAAAGTCATATTGAAGGAATCACACGTAATAAAATACAAAATGGGATTGAAGGTGGTTTTTTAACTGTGAATGGCAAAGTAGTCAAAAGCAATTACAAAACAAGGCCGGGCGATGAGGTGGTGTATATGAGTTATATTAATCCTGATTACACCGAGCTTAAGCCGGAAGCCATGGATTTGAATATTGTGTATGAAGATGAAGCAATCATGGTCATCAATAAACCTGCCAACATGGTGGTTCATCCGGGTATTGGCAACTATACCGGCACTTTATTGAATGGCGTGGCACATCATTTACTTTCGACGAATCCAAGTTTAAATGAAGATGTATTACCTCGATTTGGACTAGTACACCGTATTGATAAAAATACAACAGGACTAATTGTACTTGCCAAAACACCTGAAGCTGCCTCACATTTAGCCAAACAATTTTTTAATCACACTGTTGATAGAAAATACATGGCCTTGGTTTGGGGCAATGTCGCTGACCAGGAAGGAACCATTGAAGCCCACATCGCTAGACACAAGCAAAATAGAAAAATGTTTGACGCTTATCCCGAAGGTGAGATAGGCAAACACGCCATTACACATTATAAGTTATTAGAAAGTTACAATTATGTTTCATTAGTATCTTGTATTTTAGAAACTGGAAGAACGCATCAGATTAGGGTGCACATGAAACATATTGGCCATACATTATTCAATGATTGGGAATATGGTGGAGATAAAATTTTAAAAGGCACTATTTACACCAAGTACAAACAGTTTGTTGATAATTGTTTTGAGATTTGCCCTAGATGCGCATTACACGCTGCAACACTTGGATTTATTCACCCTACCACCAACGAGAAAGTTGTTTTTGAAAGTGAATTGCCTTCCGATATGCAAGGGGTGATTGAAAAATGGAAAAATTATAAAGCAGCGGCACATCAATAGTATTTTATAAAGTTATTTTAGGATAGACCGTTTCATTTCGCGTGTATGTGTCATCCTAAATAAAAAATGTCCTCCCTTATTCAGGAAGGACATTTTTTATTTTAAAATTTATTATTTCAATAAATTTTAAGCAAACTATTTTTTGTTTTGGGCATTTTGCATTGGTGACAATCCAATGGATTGACCGCGACCAAAACCTTTCATTTTAAACATCGTAAACTTGGAAGGCGCTAATACATTTGGCCATCTGTTATTTGACTCATCAATATCAGCAGTTTCACGCATTGGATCTAATTGAATAGACACTGCTTTTTTATTGGTTAAGAAAACACTCGTCACTTTATTTTCATTCTTTCTCCAAATTTGTGCTGATAATTTTTGTGTTTCTTTAGTGCCATCTGCAAAAGTAAATTCAACAATGATTGGCATCACCAAACCACCTTTGTTCAAGAAAGT
>SHWT01000040.1 GCA_009693715.1 Chitinophagaceae bacterium | reverse complement strand
TAAGCGCAAATGTAAAAAAGCGCACTAATCCTTTGAGTTGCATAATAGTTTGGTTAACTGATTTTTAGTCGGCAAATATAATGGAAAGAGGGCTAAAATATGGGTTTAAAGCCATTATTTTCCTAGTTCAAAGTGATATCAAAATACAGCGGCGAATTCGCTGGAATTGGACCTGTTGCTTGCGCACCATATCCCAAAGAGGAAGGTAGCACCACTTTGATACGTCCGCCCTTGCCAATCAGCGGTACTGCTATTTGCCATCCTACGATTAATTGACTCAATGGGTAGGAGATGGTACTGGCATCAAATTTGGTACCATTAAGTAATGTTCCTATATAAGTCATTGATATTGTTTCACATAGGTTAGGCTTACTTGCTGCACCTGGGGTAATAATTTGGTATAAAATCCCACTTGGATGTGTTGAATAAGTAATGTTATTGGTTGTACAAAAGGCAACCATTGCAGTATTTTGTGCTGCATTGGCGTCGTTCGTATAACTAGCCTTCAAATCACAAGCGTTCGATTTCGCACATGATGATTGTAAAGAAATGACGAAAATTAGGGCAAAAGTTGCCAAAATTGATGAAAATCCGACTGTTTTTGTTGTTTTTTGTGTCAAAATGCTTATTTTTTGTTTTTTAAATATTTCAATTCTTTATAACGTTGTTCGTTCATTTCAAAGGTAAATTGTTGGTAGATCCAAGCAAAACCTAGCGAAAAGGCAATTATAGCTATTACGATCCATATTTCATTGCCCTGCATATTTCCGACCATGGTTGCGCGTTCATACCAGCCAGTTTCAGAAATGATTAAAATAAGTAGCCCAAGAGACAAACTTATACTCAAACCCCTTAAAAAGGATTTTCGTTTAAAATGGGGTATAATCCTATCTTTTTCCCATTGTAGGTAAAATTTTTCTTCTTCTGGAAGCATCTTACTGCAAATTTATGCATTGATTCTTAAATTAGGTCGGCAATGCTTACTTTTAATTTAAAATCGAATATTTATCAATTTAAACTTGCACATGAAATCATTTATTCAAAAAAGAGGGATCATCATTAGTATATTCATTTTATTAGTGCATTTTGCTGCGCAATATTTAGGGGAGGAGTACAAAACGGTGGAAGCGATTAGTAAAGCAATGTTATTGCCTTCCTTGATCTTGTATTTGGCGGTGCATCCAAATGTATCGGAATTGCCTGGTAAAAATTTAGTGCTATTGGGATTGTTTGGCTCTTTTTTGGGGGATGTTTTTTTAATTAATAAATCATTGTTTATCCCTGGGATGGTCGCGTTCATGACAACCCATATTTTTAATATTTTATTTTTTAGTAAAATTTACGGGTCCTCAGAACCTAGGTCAACTAAACTTTATGTTTCTACATTATTATTATTGTTGTTTTGTGTGTTTATTTATTTTCAATTAAAAGATGGGACCAAAGGAAATTTAATTTATCCCATATTAGCCTACATGTTATTAATTTGTACTTCAACATTAATGGCTATTCATATTTCAAACCATGCGCCTGTTAAAATTATTGCAAACACATTTTGGATTCCAGGCATGATCTTTTTTTTAGCTTCTGATGCAATTTTAGCATTGAATAAATTTAATTGGGCAATTAATAGTCCCATTAAAAATATAGGCTTATTGGTTATGGTTACTTATGGATTAGCACAATTATTTATGGTGAAAGGTTTTCAAGTTTACTTTTCACAGGCTAAAAAATAAGATAAAAGTAATTTTAGTTTTAAACTAAGTGAAACTTGTATTAAATAAAAAAGCTTCTCCCCGAGTACTCGGGGAGAAGCTTTTTTTATATACTTAAGTTGTAAAGTATTAGTATCCGCCCATACCACCCATATCAGGATGACTATGGCCGCCAGCAGGCGCTGCAGCAGGTGCAGGTCTGTCAGCAATTACACATTCTGTTGTTAACAACATAGAAGCAATGGATGCCGCATTTTCCAAAGCAACTCTTGTTACTTTAGTTGGATCAATAACACCAGCTTTGAATAAATTTTCAAAAACTTCTGTTCTTGCATTGAAACCAAAGTCGTCTTTACCTTCTTTGATTCTTTGTACAACAATAGATCCTTCGATACCACTATTTTTAACAATTTGACGAAGTGGTTCTTCAATTGCACGACGTACAATTTGAATACCAGTTGTTTCGTCTTCGTTAGCGCCTTTTAATTTATCTAAGCTAGCAACTGCACGAATATAAGCAACACCGCCACCTGGTACTATACCTTCTTCAACAGCAGCACGTGTTGCGTGTAAAGCATCGTCAACACGATCCTTCTTTTCTTTCATTTCAGTTTCAGTAGCAGCACCTACATATAATACAGCAACACCACCACTTAATTTCGCTAAACGCTCTTGTAACTTTTCGCGATCGTAGTCTGAAGTTGTATTTTCAATTTGAGATTTGATTTGATTTACACGCGCAGTGATATCTGCTTTTTTACCTTTACCACCAACAATAACAGTATTGTCTTTGTCGATAGTGATAGAAGTAGCTTGACCTAAATAAGTCAAGTCAGCATTATCTAGTTTAAATCCTTGCTCTTCACTAATTACTGTTCCAGCAGTTAGGATCGCAATATCAGTTAACATTTCTTTTCTGCGATCACCAAAACCAGGTGCTTTAACAGCAGCTACTTTAATGGTACCTCTTAATTTGTTAACCACCAAAGTTGCCATTGCCTCACCTTCTAAATCTTCTGCAATAATTACTAATGGACGATTTGTTTGCGCAACTTTCTCTAAAATATGCAAGATGTCTTTCATTGCTGAAATTTTCTTGTCATATATTAAGATGTATGGATTTTGCATTTCTGCTTCCATCTTTTCGCTATTAGTAACGAAGTAAGGAGAAACATATCCACGATCAAATTGCATGCCTTCTACCACATCAACTGTGGTATCAGTACCTTTTGCTTCTTCAACAGTGATCACACCTTCTTTACCCACTTTTGCCATTGCCATTGCAATTAACTTACCAATTTCATTGTCATTGTTTGCAGAGATAGAGGCTACTTGCTCAATTTTCTTAGAGTCGTTTCCAACTGTTTGTGATTGTGCTTTTAAGCTTGCAACCACTTTTTCAACAGCCTTGTCAATACCACGCTTCAAATCCATTGGATTTGCACCTGCAGTAACGTTTCTTAAACCTTCACCAATAATTGCTTGTGCTAAAACAGTTGCAGTAGTAGTACCATCACCTGCTAAGTCAGCAGTTTTTGATGCAACTTCTTTCACCATTTGAGCACCTATATTTTCAATTGGATCTTCTAGGTCAATTTCTTTTGCTACAGTCACACCATCCTTAGTGATTGAAGGAGAACCGAATTTTTTTTCAATTACTACGTTACGACCTTTTGGCCCTAAGGTTACTTTTACAGCGTTGGCTAAAGTGTCAACACCTTTTTTCATTTTATTTCTCGCTTCTAAGTCGAAAAAAATCATTTTAGACATATATAGTTAATTTTTAAAGTTATACAATCGCCAAAATATCGCTTTCGCGCATAATTAATAAATCTTGACCTTCAATTTGGATTTCAGTTCCAGCATATTTGCCATACAAAACATGGTCACCAACTTTAACAGTCACTGGTTCGTCTTTTTTACCAGTTCCAGCAGCTAGAACAACACCGCGTTGTGGTTTTTCTTTTGCTGTATCAGGGATGATGATTCCACCAGCTGATTTTTCTTCTGCAGCAGCAGGCATTACAATGACTCTGTCATGCAAAGGCGTAATGTTTAATTTTTTAGCCGTAGTCTTAGCCATATTTAATCGTTTTTTGGTTGTTTAATAATGTTATTGCCTATTAATAATCGATAATCGTGCCAATGACCATTTTTCATGTAGGATAGGTCAAATTTTCAGTTTATTGATAATTAAGAGCTTGGGGAAGCAAATCTATGCCTAAAAATGCATCTTAGGCACATGATAAAGGTAAAAAATGTCAGTTTTTATAAAATATTTAGATAGCTTTGCAGCCATTTAGCTCTTACAAATATGATGAACCGACGAAATATTAGGATTAAGGTAATGCAAGTGTTGTATATGGTTGAAACCGAGACGCAAGGTACACCAGCAGGCTTACTCCAAAAGGAATTTGATAAAACAAGAAATTTGTTTGTTTTTTTAGTTCATTTATTGCATCAAGTGGCATTATACGCCGAAGTGGAAGCGGGTCAAAGGGCTTCCAAAAATTTACCCAACGCATCCGATTTATCAGTCAATACCAAATTAGCTGGGAATAGTATTGTTTGGCAAACCATGGAGTCAGACAGCTTTAAAAAGGCCATTGATATTGTTAAACCACAGCAGTGGATCCAAGATGATATTGTGAAATCTATTTTCAGATCATTATCTGAAACTCCGACTTATTTAAGTTATATCAATGAGCAAAGCAGAGATAAGGCGAAAGATAAAGACATTTTAAAATTTATTTTCGGTAACCTTATCATTGAATCAGAAAATACACTTGAATACATAGCAGAACATTTTACCAATTGGGAGGATGAAGGAGATGTAATGATTGGATTTATCATGAATTATTTACAAAAACCAAATGGGGTTGACTTTTTAGATTTGGTGGGAGATGAGAAAAATAAATTCGCCACTGATTTATTGGAAACGGCTATCGATAAAAAAACGATTACAGAAGATATTGTTAAGCCTAAATTGAATAATTGGGATCCGGAAAGAATTGCTATGATAGATATGATATTGTTACGTTTGGGCGTTTGTGAGCTTGTATATTTTGATACCATTCCAACAAAAGTAACCATCAACGAATACATTGATTTGGGTAAGGAATACAGTACGGAACAAAGTGGCCATTTTGTAAATGGTATCTTAGATAATATCCATAAGGAAATGGTTGCCTCTGGTAAAATTCAAAAAATCAGCCATAAAAATAAATAACATTTAATTAGCAAACAGTAAGTTGAATTACGCAGTTTGCCCATATATTTGTAATAACAGAAAAAATTAATATTTAAAATTTTAAAAATAAAAACATGACACAAATTTTGTTACAAGCACCACAAGGTGGCGGAACTTTTCAATTAGTAATGTTGGGTGGAATTATCTTAGTTTTTTGGTTTTTCATGATTCGTCCACAAGCTAAAAAAGCAAAGGAGCAAAAAAAGTTTATTGATACCATGCAAAAAGGAGATAAGGTAGTGACAATTGCAGGTATACATGGTGTAATCAATAAAGTGAATGAAGACAATACCATACAATTAGAAGTTAGCCCTGGTTCATATTTGAAAATTGAAAGATCATCCATCAGTTTGGAGTGGTCACAGGCGCAAAACAAATAAAACATTTGTTAAAGTAAAAATTCAATCCGAAATTGGGGTAACTAATTTCGGATTTTTTATGCCTATCATGATCGGACTTACGGGGGGAATAGGTGCTGGCAAAACAATGGTTGCCGATGTTTTTGCAGCCATGGGTATTCCTGTTTTTAATGCAGATCATGCAGCTAAGGAATTAATGCAAAATAGTCCCGTAATTAAGGAACAATTAATAAAACAATTTGGAGATAAGGTTTACGAGGAAGGAATATTAAATAAAACCTATTTAGCATCGGTTGTTTTTTCAGATGTGTATCAATTAGAATTATTAAATGCCATCGTGCACCCAGTGACCATTCAAGCTGCTTGGGACTGGGCAAAGTTGCAAACAACTCCTTATGTTATCAAGGAAGCTGCATTATTGTTTGAGTCAAATGCAGTAGAAGGTTTGGATTATGTGATTGGTGTAACCGCACCTATAGCTATTCGCAAACAACGGGTAATGGAGCGTGACCAATGTACACAAGAAGAAGTAGAAAAAAGAATGTGGAATCAAATAAGTGATACCATTAAAATGCGTTTGTGTGATCAGGTTATTGTGAATGATAATGTCCAATTAATCATACCGCAGGTGTTGAAGATTCATGAAATAATATTGACGAAGCTGAAGAGCAGTATTTAATTGCCTAATAAATCTAGGATTAAAGATTGTTACGTTAAAATATACTTAGTTATAAACTATTACGACAATTTTTTATCCTAAATAATTATTCCTTTTCAATTTTGTAACACCATCTTTTTAGTCGGCCTTCAAAATCGAATGGGGTAGTGGCTTTGGTAATATCTTTAACTAATTTACTCTTTATACTTTCGGTGTCAATAATGAATTGCGTATAGTTGGTACTAAAAAATAAAATACCCCCTGGTTTCATTGCTTTTAGCATATCGTTAATTAAAATAATATGGTCTCTTTGGATATCTAATATATCCTTCATCCTTTTACTATTACTAAAAGTAGGCGGATCCATAATTACTAAGTCAAAATAGTTGGCAGGTAATGTTTTTAAATATTGCTTAACATCCGCATGCACAAAATGATAGGTATTGTTATTTTTTAATTGGTTAAGTGCAAAATTATCTTCACTCCATTTTAAATAGGTTTTCGATAAATCAACAGAGGTAACTGAAGCTGCGCCTGCATTTGCAGCATACACCGAAAATGAGCTTGTATAACTAAATAGGTTAAGGACATTTTTATCCTTACTTATTTCACTGAACATTTTTCTGGTAATGCGATGATCCAAGAAAAGTCCGGTGTCTAAATAATCAGTAAGATTCACCATGAATTTTAAACCTTCTTCCTGCACTGTTATAATTTTAGCCGCAACGACTGCTTCTTCTTTTTCATATTGCCCTTCCCGGTGGGACATTCTTTTACGAACACGTAAATACATTTTTTCCAATGGTACTTGGGTCATTTCAGAAATAATATTTTTACAACCAATCAGCCAAGCATCATGATCTTCATCACTCATACCATGACGGCGATTGTATTCGGCAATATATATATAGTCCTCGTATAGTTCAATGCAGATAGGAAATTCGGGTAAGTCATGGTCATACAAACGCCAACAAGTGATATTTTGTCGCTTGGCTTGTTTGGATCGATGCTTATAATTTTTTAGCAATCGATTGTTGAACATATCATATTTCTCCACACTCATATTTGGTATCCCTATTTCACATGACAAAAAAAAGAAGCGGTAGTTTGATAACGCTTCTAAAATTAATATATTTAAAATGAATCGTACTTATAAGCACCAAAATTGGCTATTATTTCAATTTTGCTAATGCATCTGCAATTCTAGCCCATGCTTTTTCAATATTCGGCATGCTATTCGCAAATGAAAAACGAACACAATTAGGTTCACCAAAAGCATCACCCATCACGGAGGATACATTTGCTGTGTTTAATAAATACATGCTAAAGTCAGGTGCATTGGCAATGGTTTGTGTACCATCTGATTTTCCATAATAGTAGCTAACATCAGGGAAAACATAAAATGCTCCTTGTGGCGCAAAACATTTAAAACCAGGAATATTATTTACTAGGGCCAAAGTTTTTTCACGTCTTCTTGTAAATTCTTCGGTCATTTCGATAGAAGGTTTTAAATCACCCACTAATGCAGTAACTGCTGCCTTTTGTGTAATTGAACAGGTTCCTGAAGTAAATTGACCTTGTAGTTTTTCCATTCCTTTGGCAATAGCAACATTAGAAGCTGTATAACCTAAGCGCCAACCGGTCATGGCAAAACCTTTACTTAAACCATTAATCACCACCACCTGATCTTTGATAAAATCAAATTGTGCAATACTTTCATTCTTGCCTTCAAAATTGATATATTCATAAATTTCATCAGATAAAATAGTAATGCCTGGGTATTTCTTGAACAAATTTGCCAAAGCCTCTAATTCATCTTTGCTATAAACAGCACCCGATGGATTACAAGGAGAGGAAAACATAAATACCTTGGTGTTGGGCGTTATAGCCGCTTCTATTTGTGCTGGGCTAACTTTAAAACCATCTTCCAAAGTGCTTTTGATTTCAACCACCTTTCCTCGGGCAATTTTAACTAATTCAGAGTAGGTCACCCAATAAGGAGTTGGAATGATTACTTCATCCCCATCATCCACCAACGCTAAAATTGCATTGGCCAAACTTTGTTTCGCACCCGTGGAAGTCACAATATTTTCAGGCTTATAATCTAAGTTATTGTCTCTTTTTAATTTACTGCATACCGCTTCTCTTAAATCAGCAAAACCAGCGACTGGGGTATAGTGACTCCAGTTGTCATTGATTGCTTTAATAGCGGCATCCTTGATATGCTGCGGTGTGTCAAAGTCAGGCTCCCCTAAACTTAAGTCAATGACATCAATACCTTGTGCTCTTAATTCGCGGCCTAATTTAGCCATTTTCAAAGTTTCAGGCTCACTAAATCTGTCTAATAAGGAGGATAAAATCATAATTTATTATTTGATTTGACAAATTTCGCAAATAATTCGCAAACGATTGTCAGTTTTACACTTGTAATTCAATTAAATTATTCAGTGGGTGTTAATATCTATTTCGTTGGACCTAATAGGTTGTCAAAATTTGGTCTGTATGCTCTTTTTCGGCTAAGCTCATATTGGTAAATGGTATTGCCTAGGTTTTTCATAAAAGGAAGCCCAATGGTTCTGTAATCATAGGTATTGTCATTCAAAATACCGTCTGCGTTTACATAGATAACGGCACTCAGCATAAACTCCACTTTAGCGTCTGTGTCAATAATATAGGTGTTGTCCAATAAAAAGCCATAGGCGTCACCTGCCTTACTAAATATTTTTATATTCGATGGAATAGGGCCTTTCTCCGAACCCAACATGATAAATTTAGCATAAGCTGGGTAATACTCCGAGCTATCATAAGTAGGATAAGATGATTCCGTTGGGGTGGTATGCATACATTGTAATAAAAATTTACGATCATCACTGCTTAAATTAAAACCTTGCTTTTTGGGCATTTGATCTGGGAAGATGACCGATTGCATAATATGGTGTAAATCACTTAAGCTAATCCTGTTTTTTTCAGAAAAATTAAGTGGGGCATTAATTAATGAATCTTGGCTATTCATATAGCCATTACCTATCAGCACATTATAGTAGGGTAGTTTCCCCGTATTATTTTGTGCTGGTTGGGTATAAATTAATTTATTATTGGCATCGTAAAAATGAACCGTTTGAGTTTGTCTGTTTTCTATTGGAGTGCGACCTAGTTCAAGTCTGTTTCTAATATATACTTCGGGATAACCTTTGTTGGCTAATTGGGAATGAATATATTCCTGGCCTAAAAATTCGTACAACCTATTTGCAGCATTATTATCACTGACTACTAAAACTTCTTTGATGGCTTGCTCGATAGTTTGTCGGCCATCTATCGCATATGGATTATTATAGATGGTTTCCTGTCTGGCAGTTATACTGTCATAAATAGCAGTGGTTGTCTTATTTAACCCTGCTACTTTTAAATTATTTAATTTTTCAAGTGCCAAAACTGATAAAGGAAATTTAACAGTACTCGCAGGATAAAAATATTCGTTTGTATTTAAACGGTAGCTATAGTTTTTAAAATGAGGAATGTTATTTTTATCTCTATTAATTTTCGTATATAAAATTTGAATGCGATACTGACCTGGATCAGTCAATAAGGAGGCAAAGTTATTTGGGTTTTGTTTCATTAAATCAACTAACAAAGAATCACTAGGCGCATTATTATTTTGCGCTTGCATATTTGCGCAATTAAAAAAGAAAAAAAGCAAGCTCAGATAAAATATTTTTTTAAACATCTTACATTTCGTTTTCAGCGAATTCATAATTAGAATAATCTTGAATCACATTATATAAAGTGCCTCTTTCAATAGGTTGACGATTGGCTTGTTTGATTAATCCCACTAATTGTTCTGTGGTCATTACAGGGGTCTGTTCCTCACTACCGGCCATTGAATATATTTTAGTGGTATCGTCAATGGTACCATCAATATCGTTCACCCCATAGCTTAATGTAAGCTGCGCAGTTTCACGACCCAACATTGGCCAATAGGCTTTAACATGCGGGAAGTTATCCAAGTACAAACGAGATATTGCATACATTTTTAAATCATTGGCTAAGGTAGATTCAGGAACATCATGCATATCGTTGTCCTTGTTTCTAAATTTTAATGGAATAAAAGTATTGAAACCTTTGGTTTCATCTTGTAGTTGACGTAAGCGTTCCATATGATCAATGCGATGCTCATATTTTTCAATATGTCCATATAATAAAGTGGCATTGCTATGCATTCCTAAATTATGTGCTGTTTTATGAATATGTAACCACTCATCGGCCGTTGCTTTATCAGCGCAAATAACCGTTCTGATATCAGGATGAAAAATTTCAGCGCCGCCACCAGGTAATGAATCTAATCCTGCTTCATGTGCGAGTTTCATGCCTTCTTCCGTGGTTACTTTGGCTTTACGGAACATATATTCCAATTCCACAGGTGTGAATGCTTTGATATGTAATTCAGGACGATGTGCTTTAATAGTGCGCATTAATTCCAAGAAAAATTCCAAGGTTAATTTAGGATGCACGCCACCCACAATATGAACTTCAGTGACAGGTTTGCCATCATATGATTTAACAATGTCCATCATTTGATCAATGGTTAATTCCCAGCCTTCTTCCTTATGCGCATATAATTTTGAATAAGAACAAAATTTGCAGGAGAACACGCACACATTGGTTGGTTCAATATGAAAATTTTTATTGAAGTAGGTTTTGTTCCCGTGTAAAGATTCTCTTTTCCAGTTGGCTAATGCGCCAACATAGGGTAGTGATGCTTTCTCAAATAAATAAACGCCTTCGTTAAATGAAAGGCGATGATTATGAATCACTTTATTTCCAATGTTTTGTAATTGATGATCCCTTTCCGAATTTATAATCACTTGTATATTCTCCGTTTGCATTGCCCACTATTTTAGGCTACAAAGTTAAGAATTATAGTCACAATACTGTTCAATTTTATAACTAATACAAATCATAATTACATTAATAAGCCTGCCATACTTGCGGACAAGTAGGACGCTAAGGTTCCGCATAAAAGGGCTTTTAAACCTAATTCAGCTAAGTCCTTTCTTCTGTTAGGCGCTAATTCACCAATACCACCAATCAGCATACCCACACTACTAAAATTAGCAAAACCACAAATAGCGATACTAACAATTAATAAACCTTTTTCAGTGATTATAGGAACCGCTTTACTGGTTAAACTTTTAAAGGCAACAAATTCGTTAATGGTTAATTTTTGTCCTAGTAAGGTTGCTGCATTTTGAATATCGACGGAAGGAATACCCATGGCCCAGGCCATTGGATAAAATAGTTTTCCAAATACAAAATTTAAACTCAGGTGTAAGTTCGGGTTATACAAATGGCCAACGCTTAGCATGATCCAATCAATCATTGCAATTAAAGCGATAAATCCAATCAGCATCGCAATTACATTCATTGCTAATTTAAATCCATCTCCAGCACCATGTGTGATGGCATCGATGGTATTACTGTATTGACTTTTCACTTCTAGTTTTACACTTCCCATGGTTTGAGATACTTCGGTTTCAGGGAATACAATTTTAGCAATCACTAATGCCCCAGGAGCAGCCATCAAACTCGCGGTGATTAATTTAGGTGCCAAATCCATTCCTGCTTGTGCACCCATATTTGCATACACAATTAAAATACCCCCAGCAATACAAGCCAAACTTCCACTCATACTCGCTAATATTTCACTTTTGGTCATGGTGGCCAGATAGGGACGAATCATAATTTGTGCTTCTACCTGTCCAACAAAAGCACTTGCCACATTACTTAAAGCTTCAGCACCACTTACGCGCATAATAAAATTCATTGACTTTGCTACAACAGCAACAATGCGTTGCATGATACCAAAATGATAAAATAGGGCAACTAAAACACAAACTAATATAATAGTAGCGGTCACATTAAAGGCAAATACAAAACCGCCGTTGGCAAAATCAGCAACGCCCGTTGGGGTAGTTGCAGCAACACCGCTATACACGAAAGCGGCACCCGCGCGTGCAAACTGTTCAATTTTACCCATGCCTCTACCTATAATTTGAAAAAACTGCGTGACAGCTGGAATCTTTAAGATTAAAACCCCAATCGTAAATTGTAACAATAAACCACTTATGACCAAGCGGTAGTTGATTTTACTTTTGTTGTTTGAAAATAGATAAGCAATAATGATGATCACAATGATCCCTATAATGCCTTGAAATCTTTCCATAGTGTGGTTTTAGATACCTAAGATAAACAAAAATCCCATCCCGAGTGCTCAGGATGGGATTAAAATGAATACTATTGGTAAACAACAATAATTTATATTGAATAAAGAATTTTATTTACCGCCTATATTATAAATGCGCTTGAATTTTCTTGTCTAAAACTGCTTTTGGTACTGCTCCAATTTGCTTATCAACCACTTCGCCGCCTTTAACAAATAAGATAGCTGGGATGGAAGTAATACCAAAGTTCATGCTTAAGTTAGGATTAACATCCACATTCACTTTCCCGATATTTACTTTTCCTTCATATTGCACCGCTAATTCTTCAATAACTGGCCCAATGGCACGACAAGGACCACACCATTCTGCCCAAAAATCAATGACTGTAAGTTTATCACTTTCCATGACGTCTTTCTGAAAATTTGCATCTGTAAATTCTAATGCCATAATTATATATTTTTATTGGGTTGTTTATTATACTCCTTCAAAAATAGTTCCAATATTTAATAACTACCCATTTGACTTTTCCACTTTATAAAAAAATATTGGGGACAAATTTTACCGACAGGGCGTCATATAATTACTAGTTAAGGCAGTTGCTTAAACGAGGTTCACCAGAACGGATAAGTCCGGATGCTTGTCTAGGAAGGAAACCATATCATCATTCATCAAGAATCCCTTTTCATAGGTACGCACACTGGCCAACAATTGTTCCTTGGGTTCAACAAAGTTGAATTTCAAGGAAGCTCGGCCAGGGTTCTGTTTTAAATTCTTTTCAACAAATTCCAATATTTCTATGTCAAGCTTGGAAGGGTGCATGCTAATTTCAATGGACCTTGTCTGGTTTTGCTTCACGGTTTCCAGCAAGGACATATTGGTGATTTTAAACTCAAAGGCATTCGGCTGATTGTATCTGTTTCTAAAGCTTCCAGTTAAAAATATCTTTTGACCCACTTCAAGGTAGTTTTGAAACTTAATATAATCCTCGCTCCATAAAATAAAGTCTGTTTTGCCCGTAAAATCTTCAATGACAAAGGAGCCAAAGTTTTTACCTGTTTTGGTCATCCGATGTTGTACCTCAGTCACCAAACCCGCAAGTTTAAAATTACGTCCTAGCTGATTTAAATTCACTGATAAAGTATCCCTAACCTCATTAAAATCATTAATCGGTGTAAATTGATAATGTCGCATTTCAAAGCTGAAATGATCCAAGGGATGACCACTCATAAACATCCCGGTAATATCCTTTTCGTGATCGAGCTTTTCAGTTAAAGTCCATTCCTCACATACGGTAATTTTAGGAACGGGCACTTGCATGGCCGAAGGTAAATCGCCAAATAAAGTATTCGTCGTACCCGCATTCACGTTTTGTAGGGCTTGCGCGTAATTGATTAATTTTTCCAGACCATTGGTTCTATCACCATCGGCTACATGAAAAAATTGTGCTCGGTGGTATTCAGGGAAACAATCAAAGGTTCCAGAATACGTCAAACTTTCCAATGATTTTTTATTGACAGATCGAGATAAAACGCGTTTGATAAAATCAACCATATCTTTAAAATGGCCTGACTTATTACGTTCGATGATGATGGTTTCAATAGCGGCTTCACCTACGCCCTTTAAACCACCTAAGCCAAATCTAATTTCTCCATTTTTATTTACTGAAAAACCATTGAGCGATTCATTGATATCTGGACCCAACACTTTTATCGTCATTCTTTTACATTCTTCCATGAAGAAGGTAATTTTATCAATACTGCCCGCATGGTTTAATACAGCTGACATATATTCGCCAGGGTAGTGTGCTTTTAAATAAGCTGTTTGATAGGCCAAATAAGCATAGCAAGTGGAGTGTGATTTATTAAAAGCATATTGGGCAAATGCTTCCCAATCTGTCCAAACTTTTTCTAATACATTTTCAGGATGTCCATTTTTTACAGCACCTGCGACAAACTGTGCTTTCATTTTATCCAATACCGATTTCTGCTTTTTACCCATGGCTTTTCTCAAAACATCGGCATCACCTTTGGTAAAACTGGCAATTTTTTGACTGAGTAACATTACCTGTTCCTGATAAACAGTAATACCATAAGTATCAGATAAAATTTCTTCCATCACAGGCAAATCATATTTGATTAATTCTCGCCCGTGTTTCCGTTCAATAAAATTAGGAATATACGCCATCGGACCTGGACGGTACAAAGCGTTCATTGCAATTAAATCGGCAAATTTATCCGGTTTTAAATCGCGTAAATGTTTTTGCATGCCCACACTTTCAAATTGGAAAGTAGCATTGGTTTCGCCGCGTTGGTATAAATTAAATGTTTTTGCATCATCCAAAGGAATCAAATCCAAATCAATGATAACCCCGTGATTTTGTTTAATTAATTCCAATGCTGTTTTTAAAATGGAGAGGGTCTTTAAACCCAAGAAGTCCATTTTTAATACCCCCGCTTCTTCAATAACACTTCCTTCAATTTGCGTAACCCATAAAGTAGAATCTTTTGCAGTGGCCACTGGCATGATTTCCGTTAAATCACTAGGCGCAATGATGATGCCTGCTGCGTGAATACCCGTATTTCGGATAGATCCTTCTAATCTTTCTGCTTCATGTAAAACGGCAGCACGTAAATCATTTCCTTTATATATTTCTCTTAACTTTTTTACATTGTCAATATCTTCTGGTTGATAACCTTCTCTTTCCGCTAATGATTTTTCACCTTCTTTCACCGTCAGTGGTGCATGTAAACATCTGTTTAATTCCGTGCCTGGTTTATCAGGTACTAATTTGGCTAATAAGTTACTTTCAGATAAAGGTAAATCCATCACACGGGCAACATCTTTAATACTGCTTTTGGCAGCCATGGTACCATAGGTAACAATTTGTGCCACCTGTTCCTTGCCATATTTATCAACCACATAGTCAATAACTTTTTGGCGACCTTCATCGTCAAAGTCCGTATCAATATCGGGCATGCTCTTACGATCCGGATTTAAGAAACGCTCAAATAGTAATTGGTATTTAATAGGATCAATATTGGTTATACCAATACAATAAGCAACCACACTACCAGCAGCAGAACCACGACCAGGGCCAACAAAAACCCCCATGTTTCGACCAGCTTGTATAAAATCACTTACAATTAAAAAATAACCAGCAAAGCCCATGGTACGAATCGTGAATAATTCAAAATCAATCCGCTCTTGTAATTCGGGGGTAATTTCAGGGTATCTTTTATGTGCACCTTCCCAGGTTAAATGTTTTAATAATTCCCACTGATTCATATTGGCTTCCTTGTGAATTTGAAATTCCTTTGGAATAGGGAAGGCGGGTAGTAAAATATCTTTTTTTAAGTTCAACACATCTACCTTGTCAACTATTGCATTGGTATTATCAATGGATTCAGGAAGGTCACTGAACAAGGCAGACATTTGTGCCTGCGTTTTGAAATAAAATTCGTTATTGGGAAATTTGAATCTTCTGTTTTTAATTTGAATTTCATCATTCACAAAATCATCAAAACCTGGAGTTGATTGCTTTTCGCCAGTATTGATACAGAGTAAAATATCATGTGCATTAGCATCATCTTCATTAATATAGTGACTATCGTTTGTTGCTATTACAGGAACTTTGTATTTTTTTGCAAATTGCAAAAGTCGGTCATTGATTATTTGTTGCTCCGGAATCTGATGTCTTTGAATTTCAATATAATAATCCTCGCCAAAAATATCCAACCACCATTTAAATTCTTTCTCGGCTGCGGCTTCATCACTTTTTAATATGGCTTGGGGTACATGCGCGCCAATACAACAGGTAGTCGCGATTAATCCTTCCTGGTATTTTTCAATTAATGATTTATCAATACGTGGGTACTTGCTGTACATCCCTTCAATGTATCCAAGAGAAGTAAGTTTGATTAAGTTTTGATAGCCAATCGCATTTTTTGCCAATAGAACTTGGTGATAACGGTTGTCCTTTAATTCCTTGGTGAAGTTTTTGATATGACGATCCTTAACCACATAAAATTCACAACCAACAATGGGTTTAACAACCGGGGCTAATATATCTTTTCCATCTGCATCTTTTCCAATGACTTTTGTTTTTTTCCATGCCTGGCTAACAAACTTAAATGCCCCAAACATATTACCATGATCGGTAATGGCAATTGCAGGCATATTATCACCGATAGCTTTTTCATACAATCCTTCAATAGAGGCAGCACCATCCAAAAGTGAATATTGGGTATGAACATGTAAATGTGAAAATGTAGGCATCTTGGAATGGGTGTAAGTGTACAAATATCGTAAAATTAAGGGGTATAAATTGGCTTAATTTTCCACAAATAAATCGTTAAAAACGGACTAAAATTCCCTTTTTACACCTACAAACATTAACTTGCCTGTCTATGGGGATACAAAATTTATATAGGGGTGTTCATTTATTTGGATTACTTATTTTATTGGCTAGCTGTAGTTCCCTTAAAAACCTATCCCTTCCTTTAAATACAGGAAAGCAAGAACCTGTTGTATCCGATAGCAAGAAATCGCCAAGATCCATGGAGTTTTTGGAAGATATCTCGGTGACCCCAGGAAAAATTACCATCAATAATGCCTCTAATGCTGTTGAAACTGAAAAGCCAGCGGTCATTAATAAAAATTATGAAATGATGCCGGTGAATTTGTCTGATATTGAAAAGGCAAATTGGTTACAAATAAAATATTCACTTAAAATGGATATTGCAGTGGAAGAAATTAAAAACATTCCATTGCTTCAAAAGATAGATGAATGGTGGGGTACCCCTTATGTTTTAGGAGGGAGTTCCAAAAATGGGGTGGATTGTTCCTATTTCACTTTGGATGTAATGCGTGATATTTATAAAGTAAATTTAAAACGCACTGCAGCAGAACAGTATGAGCAAAGTGTAAAAATTGAATGGAATAATTTAAAGGAAGGGGATTTGATATTTTTTAAAAGCGATGGTCGACGCCGCATTTCACATGTGGGTATCTATTTAGCCAATAATAAATTTGCGCATGCTAGTACAAGTCAAGGCGTGACGATTGGTGATTTAACTGATCCTTATTGGCAAAAAAGGTTATATAGTTTAGGAAGAACCAGCCCACAACAATAATATCAATTTATTGCTTTTAGTTTTCGATGACAGTATTTACGTAATACAATCTATTGATGAGCTTTACAAATTCTTTAATATCAAAATTCGCCTGATTGATTAACTTTTTTTGCGGAATATAATCCATTGGACTTATTTGGTATTTTTTCCCTTTGTAATTTAAAGCTATTGGTAAATTAAAACCAAC